>JANNPG010000182.1:0-5771 GCA_031399805.1 Betaproteobacteria bacterium
CCCGTCGGTGAACGGGTCTGTGACTATTTCGTGCCGTCAGCTTGGGAGGATGGGCGGCGCGTCCATTACGGGCGGCGCACCCCCCGGTTCAAATGACCGCCGGCCGGCCCGCTTAAGTCTTGGGCGCTGCCAGCTTGCCACCCATTTTCTCGCAGGAGCCTTTGGCGACGAGCTTCCAGGAGTACGGGTCGTTGTCCTTCTTGGACGTGCCCGCGCACGAATTCTTGCCCGCGGCGCATTCATTCTGGCCGGCTTTGGAGACGCCGTAGCATTTTTCCTTCGGCGTCGACTGCGCCTGGGCGGTCGTAGCGCCAGCGACACCCATCGCGATGAGCCCCATCAGGGCGGAACGAATGACAGATTGTTGGTCCATGGAACCTCCTGTTAATTGATGAAGTATGAAGTAACGCGCCATGTGCTTGGTCGGCGTACAGGATATTTCCTTACCGTGGCCAAGCCAGTGCGCAAATGATACTAGAAGTCATCTCAAGAACCCCTTGAGGCCGTTCGTGCTGAGGTATCGAAGCATAAATGGCCGACGCTGCTCCGGGTCGCGATACCGCTTCGCCCTTCTATACATCAGGGCGAACGGGTTTTTGAGATAATTTCTATGGATTTTCATACTTCTGCAGCAGCAGGTAAAGCGGATCTATCGATACCGACAGCGGCCCCAGATAAGGATATTCCAGCTGATTGGCCAGCGTCAAAATCAAGGCATACGCGAGCGAAGCGATGGAAACCGCGATGTAGCCGCTTTTCTTGGAATTGAACAAAACGAGATTGATCAGCGTCAGAAAAGTCAGCAGCACCACCGTCAACCAGAGCGCGGGGTGTATGGGGCTGTGAAACGTGCCTGACAGCCGCTGATGCCTGAAGCTGCTGAGCGTCGCAAGTTCACTCATCGCGTGGGAGCGCACCAAAGGATCCTTGATCTTCTGGACAATCTTGTAGATCGAGTCCAGATGTATTACCGCGTCCTCCGAGCCTTGCTGACGCGTATCTTGATTGAACTCCATGGTGGCGACCGTCTGGACATATAACACCAGCGCGCGTTCGGCCTCCCGCATCATCCCGGTATCGTGCCGCAGGTCCATATGAATGTTCTCGATCGACTGCGCCTCTTTCTTCAGAATCGCATCCTGTTCGCGATGATGGTTCCACAGGGTGACGACGGCGAACGCGATGGTTAATCCGGTCACGCCATTGAGTATCCCGGCCACCATCGGGTAGGCGAAATCGTTGCTTTCAAATTCATGTTTCGCGAGCAGCCTTCTTATCCAGTACTGGACCGGAAATGTAATCAGTGCATAGGGGATCAAACTAACGAGCAGGGCAACCATGAACCCCTGCGACGCCAGCCATAAGGAAACGTCTGTCACCGACTCGAATACCTGCCTCATATAAGCCCCTCTTTTTCCGCCAAGCCCGAATGACCGATGACGGTGATCCGGACCCGCCATTGTAATGCGTGCAAGCGTGACGACCAAATTGGCTGCGGCGTCTGACCCCGTCTGCGCGCCGCAAATGCCTGCTTGACGGCGGCGTGGGCTAGGCGGAAGCTGGCACCCGCAACTATCCGAGGCGATATTCCCCATGCACATAGACCACGAGATCAAGCTCGATTTCAAGGACGTACTGATCCGACCCAAACGCTCGGCGCTGCCGTCGCGCGCGGAAGTCGACATCACGCGAAAATTCACCTTCAAGCACACGGACAATACTTACAGCGGCGTGCCGGTCATCGCCTCGAACATGGATACGGTGGGCACGTTCGAAATGGCGCGCGCGTTCGCGCCGTTCGGCCTGTCGGTGGCGTTGCACAAGCATTACGGCGTCGACGAGCTCATCGCATTCTTCAAGGCGCTGAAAACGAAGTCCAATGCGTTTTATTCCATGGGCATCACCAAGAACGACCGCGACAAATTCGCGCGCGTCATGCGGCGGGCCGGCAATGCCGTCCAGTATGTGTGCATCGACGTTGCCAACGGCTACACCGAGAGCTTCGTCGCATTCGTCGCAAAATTCCGCCACGCCTACCCGCAGGTTACTCTCATGGCCGGCAACGTCGTGACCGGCGAAATGACCGAGGAGCTGATCCTGTCCGGCGCCGACATTGTCAAGGTCGGCATCGGCCCCGGTTCGGTCTGCACCACGCGCAGCATGACGGGCGTCGGCTATCCGCAGCTGTCGGCGGTGATCGAATGTGCCGACGCAGCGCACGGTCTCGGCGGCCGCATCTGCGCCGACGGCGGCTGCACCTCGCCCGGTGATGTGGCCAAAGCGTTCGGCGGGGGCGCGGACTTCGTGATGCTGGGCGGAATGCTCGCCGGTCACGATGAGTGCACCGGCGACGTCATCGAACAGGGCGGCGGGCAATTCAAGCGCTTCTACGGCATGAGCTCGCGCACCGCGATGGAAAAGTACGCGGGCGGGGTTGCGCACTACCGTGCGTCCGAAGGCAAGGAAGTGCTGGTGCCGTACCGCGGCCCGGTCGCCGACTCGGTGCAGGACGTGCTGGGCGGCCTGCGCTCGGCATGCACATACGTCGGCGCGCGCACGCTGAAAGAACTCACCAAGCGCACCACGTTCGTGCGCGCCGGAATGCAGACGAATGAGGTATTCTCAGAGACTTAGAGCCTGCTGCAGAATGCACTGCAACAAACCAGGAATAGGGAGCACCACATGAACCTGCGCCGCACCGGCTTATTGGCCTGGGCACTCGCCTGCACAATGCTTGTTCTCGGCACCGGCACGGCGGCCGCCCAGAATTTTCCGGTCAAATCGGTCAGGGTCCTCGTTGGCTTCGCGCCCGGGGGCACCACCGATGTGGTCTCGCGCATACTCGCGCAACGACTGGGAGAGTTGTGGGGACAGAACGTCATCGTCGATAACCGGCCCGGCGCAAGCGGCATGATCGCCGCCGACATCGTCGCCAAAGCGGCCGCCGACGGCTACACGCTGCTGGTCTCGCCGCAAACCAGTCTCGCCGTCGCCCCGGCGCTCTACGGCAAAGCGCCGTACGATACGGCGCAAGACTTCGCTCCGGTCACGCTCGCTGGCTCCGCGCCACTGCTGATGGTCGTGCATCCGTCGTTTCCGCCGAAAACCTTTGCCGAGTTCGTGGTGCTGGCAAAAAAAGGCGGCGCACCGCTCACGTACGGCTCGGGCGGCGTCGGCTCCTCCCCGCACATGGCCGGCGAACTCCTGAGCGCCGCGCTGGGCATAAAAATGAACCACGTCCCGTACAAGGGCGAAAATCCGGCGCTCGCCGACGCCATAGGCGGACAGATTCCGATCATGTTCGGCAACCTGCCGGTCGCGCTGCCGCACGTCAAAAGCGGAAAGCTGCGCGGCCTGGCGAATACCGCGGCCACCCGCTCGCCGCTCGCGCCCGAGATCCCGACCGTGGCGGAATCCGGCATCAAGGATTATTCGATTGCCACGTGGAGCGCCGTACTCGGCCCCGCCGGCATGCCGGCGAATCTGGTGACACGCATCCAGCGCGACATCGCGCGCGTGGTGAATCAGCCGGAAACCCGCGAACGGCTCGTCAACATGGGTGTCGACATCATCGCCAACACGCCGGAAGAATTCCGCGCTTTCCTGCGCGCGGAGATCGTCCGCTACGCGAAGGTCATCAAGGACGCCGGAATCAAGGCCGAGTAAATTCGCCAACGCGCACGCGCCTCAAATCAATTTGTGCAAGCAGCGATGAAAGCCAGCGTCGGCGTGATCGGGCTCGGTGTTCTCGGCAAGCCGATTGCCGAACAACTCCTCAAGGCGGGGTTCCGCGTCGCCGTCTTCGACGTGCGTGACGAGCCGCTGGCCGCCCTGAAAAGCGCCGGAGCAACAGCATGTGCGTCGCCGGCGGAGGTCGCGACACACGCCGAAATCATCATCAGCCTCGTCGCCGATCGCGCGCAAACCGACGCCGTGGTGTCCGGCGTGGGCGGCATCCTCGAAACGCTGCGGCCCGGGACCATCTTTATCACCGGCAGCACGCTCGGCCCGGCGCCGGTGCGCGCAATCGCACAAGTACTCGCGACCAAAGACTGCGCGACGCTCGATGCGCCGATATCCGGCGGCTATCTCGCGGCTTACGAAGGCACGCTGAGCCTGATGATAGGCGGCGCGCAGGAGACGCTCGATCAAGCGTTGCCGGTATTGCGCGCGTTCGCTACGACCATCACGCGCGCGGGCGACGTCGGCGCAGGGCAGGCCGCCAAACTCGCGCATCAGCTCGTGTTCAGCGTGAACGTGATGGCGTTGCTGGAAGGATTGTCGCTGGGCGTGGCGGGCGGCGTCGAACCGGCGGTGCTCAAGCAAATCATCCGGGAAGGCATCGCCAACAGCACCGTGCTGCAGTTGTGGGACGACCTCGGACCGCGCTGGAAAAACATGCTTAACGCCACCGCGCCGGGTGTGGCGCCGCCCAACATGCGCAAGGACCTGCACTTGGTGCTGGAGCTCGCGCATGAGCTCGGGGTCAATCTGTACGTGGGTACGCAGGCGTCGCTCATCGCGGACGGCGGCGTCGCCACCGGGCACGACGACCCGCAACTCTAGCGGGTATTGCAGCCGCGTTCGACCGCGCATACGCCGCCGGTTTTGAACGCGGACCGGACCGGCGTAAAATGCGCGACTTGTCCTGATTCCTTGCATTTTGGAAACCACCATGCCGCAAATCGCTGCGTACGACGACGTCAAAGCCAGCCGCATAAAGCGCGACCTGCCCAAGGGCCTGGGCTGGCGCACCAACTTCCTGACGCATCCGGCGGGCGCGGACGTGACGGAAGAGCCGATGGGCTTTCTGGTCGAGGGCAATTTTGAGCGCGTCATCCGCCCGCACTTTCACGAGAACGACCAGTTCCAGGTCGTGGTGAGCGGCGGCGGCGTGCTCGGCAAGCACACGCTTTCGATTCACGCGGTGCATTTCGCGCGCGCGTATACGCCGTACGGCCCGATCAATTTCGGCGCGGACGGGTTGGGCTTCCTCACACTGCGCGCGCGCCGCGACCCGGGCGCGCAATATCTGCCCGACGCGCGCGACAAGCTCGTTGCCGTCGCGCAGCGCAAGCCGTGGCAAGTCACCGAAGCGCCGGATTTCACGCGCACCGGCGACGTGACCGTGCGCCCGTTTTCACAGATCAAGGACGAGCGCGGCCTTGCCGCTTATGCCCTGAGCCTGAAGCCGCACGCCACGGTTACCGCGCCCGACCCGTCACACAGCGGCGGCCAGCACATCATCGTCACCAAAGGCAGCCTCGCGTACCAGGGCCGCGAATACAAAGCCGTTACGGTCGCGTTCGTGAAGCCGCATGAAGGCGCGTGGCAGATCGTCGCCGGCCCGGCAGGCCTCGAAGCGCTGGTACTCAATTACCCGCGCCGTGTAGCGGTCGCCGCCAATGATTCTTTTCAATATCTTCTTGAGGGGTACCCGGTGGTTGCGAAATCGCAGGGGCATCGCGTGTGGCAATGCGCGTTGTGCTCGTTCGTTTACGACGAAGCGAAGGGCATGCCGGAAGAAGGTGTTGCGCCCGGAACGCGCTGGGAAGACGTGCCCGCAACGTGGACGTGCCCGGATTGCTCCGCGGGCAAGAGTGACTTTCAGATGAGCGTCGTGGGCTGAAACCGCGCCTTAGCGGTGGAGTTTGGCCGACGCCGCCGGTTGCCGGCGACAAATCACGTCATCCAGCCAGGGAAGACTTTCATGACGGGCATCGCCTCACGCATGGACCGCTTCGAGGAATCAGCCAGCGCGCGCGCCTCGC
>JANNPG010000190.1:0-3425 GCA_031399805.1 Betaproteobacteria bacterium
GTACTGAATCACCGCCGGCGAGGTGTCAAAAGCGACCTGCACCTGGCCGCCGAGCAGGTCCTGCAACGATTGTCCGGTGCCTTTGTACGGGACGTGCACGAGATTCACGCCGGTCATGGTCTTGAAAATCTCGCCGGCGAGATGCGGCGTGCTGCCGTTGCCCGCGGACGGAAAGGTGAGCTGGCCCGGTTTGGCTTTGGCAAGCGCGATCAGCTCTTTCACCGTGCGCACGTCGAGCGACGGATGCACCACCAGCAGGTGGGGCACTGAAGACACGCGCGTGATCGGCGCGAAGTCTTTCGCGGGATCGAACGGCAGTTTGGCGAAGAGACTCCATGCAATCGCGTTGGTCGCGACGTGTCCCATCAGCAGCGTGTAGCCGTCGGGCGCGGCTTTCGCCACCAGGTCGGTGCCGATGATAGCCCCCGGCCCACGGAGAGCGAAGCTTTGGTGCGGGGACGGGGGCCGATACGCCGCAGAAGACTTCATATCACGGGGGCCACGACGCCGCTTCCCGCAAGCGGGCTTTCAGCTAACGAGTCAGCGGCGTTGGTAGCACCCGCGCGGTTGTCGATGACGACTTGCTGGCCCCACGCTGCGGTCATTTTCGGCGTGACCAACCGCGCCATCACGTCGGTGCCGCCGCCAGGCGGGAAGCCGACGATCATGCGGATCGGCTTGGACGGATAGTCCTGCGCGAACGCGCTACCCGCCGCAATGACGCCTGCCAGGGTGAAAAGAAGTGCCGCCGCCACTTTATGCATACTGAACCCCGTTTCTTGAATCCGGTTGCGCGCTAATCGAACTTGATGTTGGCGGCCTTCACGATGCGCGCGTATTTCTCGGTCTCGATGCGTATGAACGCGGTAAATTCTTCGGGTGAATTGCCGACCGTATCGGCGCCGATGGCGGCGAGCGAAATCGGCGCGAATTCTGTTTGCGTGTCGTGCGGCAGCTTGGCTACGAGCGACGGCAGTATCGAAATCGCCGCGATGTGCGCCATCATGATCGTGTAACCGTCGGACGCGCCTTGGACACGAGTTCCGCCCTCAAGCTGGCCGCCCACACGATGCCGTCTTCGGGCTTGATGCGGCGACCCAAGTCGATGTCGATGCGTTCGCGCAGCCCCAATGCTTGCTCCTCACCGATTAGTTTTGAATGCAGAGGGAAAATCACCGCGCGGGGGCGCCGAGTTTTCCCAGATGCCTGAAACTCTACCACACCATTATGCGGCGTCAGCCACGGCGCGTCACAGCTGCGGAATGCCTGCCGCGCGCACCACCTTGCCCCATTTTTCGGTCTCCGCGCGTACGTACGCGCCGAGTTCGGCGGCGGTGCCGGACCACGGCTCCACGCCCTGCGCGTCGAACTTCTGTTTCATGTCGTCCGCCGCCAGCGCCTGACGCGTGACCTGGTTGAGCTTGTCGATGACCGGGCGCGGCGTGGCGGCCGGCACGAACAGCGCGTACCACGTGCTGTAATCGAAATCGGGCACGCCGGATTCGATCAGCGTCGGCACGTCCGGCGTCGCCGCCGAGCGCCTCGCACTGGTGACGCCCAGCGCACGCAGGCGGCCGCTTTTCACGTGCGGCAGCGCCGAGGCGAATGTCGAGATCATCACCTGCACCTGTCCGCCGATGAGATCGGTGATCGCGGGGCCGGTGCCTTTGTACGGCACGTGCAGCATGTCGATCTTGAGGCGGTCCTTCAGCATTTCGCCCGCGAGGTGGGTGCCGGCGCCGGCGCCGGCGGACGCGTAAGAGAGCTTGCCGGGATTCGCCCGCGCATAGTCGGCGAATTCCCTGATCGATTTGGCGGGAACGGACGGATGGATGACGACGATGTTGGGCTGCACCGCCACCATCGTCACCGGCGCCAGATCCCTGACGGCGTTATAGGGCAGGGACTTGTACAGCCAGGCATTGAAGGCAAGGCTGATATTGCCGAGCAGCAGCGTGTAGCCGTCGGCCGGCGCCTTCGCAACGATGTCGGTGCCGACCGTGCTGCCGGCGCCACCGCGATTGTCAATGACGACCGGCTGGCCCAGCTTCTCGTTCAACCGCTGGGCGAGCACCCGCGCGATGATATCGGTGCCGCCGCCGGGCGCGAATGGGACAACAAATCGGATTGCCTTGGTCGGGTAGTTTTGCGCGGCCGCACTGCCATGCGCAACGATCACGAGCGCGGCCATCACGCCAGTCAATATGGTTCTCATGGTGATGACCGTTTGGATATCGCGCGTCCGGCCGTACGCTTCAACCCAGGCCCAACGGTTCACGCGACGCTCAACTTGGCCGCCGGCTGTTTGCCGGCAGACGTCTTGGTCGATATCAGGTATTCCATCGCCGCGGCAGTGCCGCCTTTCTTGTGCGGCACGCCGGCGACGGCGAGCCCCATTTCGACGCCGGCCAGCGTGCCGGCGAGCATCAAATCGTTGAAGTCGCCGAGATGCCCGACGCGAAACACCTTGCCCGCGACCTTGCCGAGCCCGCTGCCCAACGACATGTTGAAATTGTCGAGCACGACCTTGCGGAAGTCCGCTTCATTGCGGCCCTCGGGCAGCAGCACCGCGGTGAGAGCGCTCGAATATTCCGCGGGATTCAGGCACAGGATTTCCAGCCCCCACGCGCGCACCGCGCGGCGCGTCGCTTCCGCGTGGCGGTCGTGGCGCCTGAACACGTTGTCGAGTCCTTCCTCGTGCAGCATGTTGAGCGCTTCGCGCAGGCCGTAGAGCAGATTGGTCGCCGGCGTGTAGGGGAAAAATCCGGTTTTGTTGGGTCCGAGCATGTCCTCCCAGCTCCAGTACGATTTCGGCAGCTTGGAAGTCTTCGTCGCGGCGAGCGCCTTGTCGCTCACCGCGTTGAACGACAATCCGGGCGGCAGCATCAGGCCTTTTTGCGAGCCGGCGACGGTGATATCGACCCCCCACTCATCATGACGGTAGTCGATCGACGCGAGCGACGAAATGGTATCGACCATGTAAAGCGCCGGGTGTTTCGCGCGATCGATGGCCTTGCGCACCTCCCCGATGCGCGAGGTGACGCCGGTCGAAGTTTCGTTGTGCACCACGCACACCGCCTTAATCTCATGCTTCTTGTCCGCCGCGAGTTGCGCTTCAATTTCGGCAGGATTCGCCCCGTGCCTCCAATCTCCTTGTATAAACTCGGGCACGAGTCCGAGTTTATTCGCCATGGTGTGCCACAGCGTTGCGAAGTGGCCGGTTTCGCACATCAGCACGCGGTCGCCGGGCGACAGGGTATTGACGAGCGCGGCTTCCCAAGCGCCGGTGCCGGAGGCCGGAAAGATGACGACCGGCGCAGTGGTCTTGAACACTTGCTTCAATCCCGCGAGCACTTCCTGGCCGAGCTTCTGGAAGCCGGGGCCGCGATGGTCGATGGTCGCGTGGTCGATCGCGCGCAGCACGC
>JANNPG010000211.1:0-7665 GCA_031399805.1 Betaproteobacteria bacterium
CGTGATCGGGGTTCCGAGTTCGAGGCTCAATGCTTCGGCGCGAGCGATCACTTCCTGCGGATCGGAAATGTCGGCCGGCGTGATCTTGTTCATCACTTCGGCCGCCGTGTAACCCAGCATGCGCTCGGCGCCGACGTTGAACAATTGAATGACGCCCTTCTCGTCGGTGGCGATGCTCGAGAAGTTGGCGCTGTTCAGAATCGCGTTCTGCAGCGCCCCGGTCTTGAGCAGCGCTGCTTCGCGCCGGACTTCGGCGATGACTTCTACCGTAGCGTCGTCGTCGAGAACTGCAGAATCGACAGCTATAACGGACATCGTGGACCTCTGGGCAATTATCGAACTTTACATCACTATGTGACATCGCTCGATCCCTCACCCCCAACCCCTCTCCCGGAGGGCGAGGGGAGCGTCGAGCGAAACCGGTCTATCGTCCCGTTTCGTAATTATCAAACAATGGTCTTGGCGGCACGTCATGTGACGAGGGTGGCGAGAGTAGCATAAAAAAACCGGTAAGGACTTTCGGTCAGTCAGAAGGCCGCCCACGGACTGGCGTCGACTGCCGCAGCCCTGTCCGGTCAAAAGCCAAGGTGCGGCTCAACGTTGCTTAGAGCTCTTAGCGCAGTCAGCTTGGCTCAAGCGCCTTTTGGATGGACATGACAACCCGATTGCGCCCGCTGTGTTTGGCCTCGTAAAGCGCGACGTCGGCCGCCTTGACAAGCGCCGCCGCATCGGGCGCATGGTCGGGGAAAATGGCCACACCCAACGACAATGTAATCGCGCCGAGATTCTGGTTAGCATGCGTTACGCTCAGAAGCCTGGCGCCCTCCCGGATTTTCTCCGCGCGCTGCCGTGCGCCTTCCGCGGTCGAGGGAGACAGGATCAGGATAAATTCTTCACCACCGTAGCGACAGGCAATATCGCTTCCGCGCACATGTTTTTTGAAGAATTCCCCCAACGTACGCAGAATGGCATCGCCCCCGTCGTGGCCGAAGTTGTCGTTGAACTGCTTGAAGTGGTCGATATCGGTCATGATGACGGCGAGCTGCGCTTTGTTACGCGTGGTCCGGTGCAGTTCCTGCGCCAGCGCCTCTTCCATGTAACGGCGGTTGAAAAGCCCCGTCAGCGGATCCCGGATCGACAGGTTGCGCATCGATTCGCGCAGCTTCAGATTGGCGATACCCAGCCCGATGTTGTCGGCGAGAATTTTCGCCAACCTGCACTTTTCCAGCATGCGCGCTTCATCGGCTTGGTCGTTTTTAACCGGACCGTCGAGAATGTGCAGGATACCCAGGGTCTCGCCCTGCGCGAGCAGCGGCAAACAGACGTACATGTGTCCGCCGTCGTTTACATGGGGACAGCGTCGCTCATGACTGAGCGCGATATGCCCCTGTCCGCGCCGATGCGCCCAACACTCGTGCGGCGGAAAGATCACGTTGGCCGGCGGCAGGGGGCCCCACACCGCAGCGGCTTCCAGCATGTTGCGCGAGGCGCTCAACACGAACACGGCTCCGGAATCGTCGGGAAATAACTGCGTTACGACGTCCGATATGATCGAATAGGCCTCGGCTTCGGTCGTGCTGGTCTGCAGAAAATCGTTCATCTTGCTGAACAGCATGATCTCCTGGTTGCGCTTGGAGAGCTCCGTGGCCTGCTTTCTGAGTTCGTCGTTGGCCGCGCTCAATTGGGCGGTTCGTTCTGCGACGTTGATTTCCAGGTTGGCTTTTTCGTGCGCCAACTCGGCGGTGCGCTCCGAGATGAGGGATTCGAGCCCCCGGCCGTAGGTCAACAGCTTGTCCTGGGTATCCTTCAGATCGGCGGCCGTACTGCCAAAGGCGGCGGCCAGATCGCCAATTTCGTCGCGGGGATTCATGAGACAGGCTCCTGGCTTCATGCGCTCTGGCGGATTTCTTGTTCGGCGAACGCCAGCGCCACGTCCAGCGTGTCCATGAACTCGGCGACCTTGATGGGCTTGGTGAGATAACGGAAAAATCCCGCCTCGAGGCCGCGCTCGATGTCACGGGGCATCGCATTGGCACTCAAGGCAACGACGGGGATGCGCGCCGTCGCCGTGTCGGCGTGCAGGATTTGCATGGCTTTGATCCCGCTCATGCCCGGCAGATTGATATCCATCAATATCACGTCCGGCCGCGCGGCGCGCGCGAGCTCGATGCCGAGGGTGCCGTTGCGCGCGGACAACAACCGTATATCGGGGCGGCGCGCAACAATTGCCTCGACCAGCTGCAGGTTGGCCGGATTGTCCTCGACATAGAGCAAGGTGCGCGGTGCGGCACCGTTCTGAATTTTCGGCCGGGAAAGCACCACGAGTTCGGCGTCGCCAACAGCGAGTTGCGGCGGTGCAGCCGCCACCAATTCGATCCAGAACACACTGCCCTTGCCGACGTTGCTCCTCACGCCGATTGCACCGCCCATCAGTTCGACCAGCCGCTTGGTCACCACGAGGCCGATTCCCGTGCCCGCCTCGGCGCTGGTCTCCTGCCCGACACGGCTGAACGGCCGGAACAGCAGCGCGAGCTTTTCCGGCGGCAAACCGGCGCCGGTGTCCGTGACACTGACGCGCATGCGTTGCGGGGCGCTGGCGCTGCATTCCACGACGACGGATCCCCCCGCCTGGTTGTACTTGATCGCGTTGGACAGCAGGTTGATGAGCACTTGTTTCACCCGCGTGCGATCGGCCTTGATAAAACAATGACTATCGACCGTGGGAAAGGTAATGCGGATGCCGCTCTTTTGCGCCTGCGGTTCGATGGTGGCCTGGCATTCGAGCATGACCTCGGCCAGCGACATCGGCTCCAGTGACCACGACAGCCGGCCGGATTGGATCATCGCGAGGTCGAGGATTTCGTTGATCAGTTCCATCAGATACCATCCTGCCTGCAGTATCTTGGCCACGCTTTCCTTGTGCGCGGGCGCAGGCAGCGTTGAATCGGACTCCATCAACTGCGCAAAACCGAGGATCGCGTTGAGCGAGGTGCGCATCTCATGGCTCATGCCGGACAGGAAATCCAGATTCGCAAGGTCGGCTTTTTCCGCCATCGATTTGGCGTTGGCTATTCCTGCCTCGATCTGCCTGCGCCCAGTCATGTCCCGGGTCAGCATCGCGAATCCGCGCAGATTGCCGGCCTGGTCACGTATCGCCGTATAGACCACGTTGGCGCAGAAGGTCGAGCCGTCCTTGCGGACACGCCACCCCTCGTCTTCGAAGCGGCCTTGGGCTGTCACCCTGTCGAGATCTCGCTGGGGTGCGCCACGTTCTATATCCCGGGGAGGGTAAAACCGGGAAAAATGCTGGCCGACGATTTCTGCCGCGCTGTAACCCTTGATCCGCTGCGCGCCGCCGTTCCAGCTCGCCACGCGCCCCTGCGGATCCAGCATGACAATGCCGTAGTCGGTGACGCTCTCCACCATCAGGCGAAAACTCTCCTCGCGCCATCGCAGTTGCTCTTCAACCTCTTTGCGCGCGGAGTTATCGGCGCCGATCAACAGGTAGCCGATGATTTTTTTGTCGCTGTCTTGCAGCGCGGTGACCGACACGATCGCCGGCAAGCGGCTGCCGTCCTTGCGGATGTAAGTCAATTCATACTTGTCTTCAATGCCGCGCGACGCCTTGAAAACCAGGGCCTCGAACCCCGGCGCAATCGGGGTCGACAATTCGCGGCTCAAGACCACGGCGCGCGCTATTACTTCCAGAGGATCAGAAATGTGGGCGGGGGTTACCCGGTTCACCATTTCGGCGGCCGTGTAGCCCAGCATGCGCTCGGCGCCGATATTGAATAATTGAATGACGCCCTTTTCGTCGGTGGCGATAATCGAGAAGTTGGCGCTGTTGAGAATTGCATCCTGCAATGCGCCGGTTTTAAGCGGAGCCTCTTCGCGCGGCACCTCGAATTTGGCAGCCTGCGTGCCGGCGGCCTTGCCGCGAGCGGCGGAATCAAGTGTTTTCTCGGGCATGGCACAGTCTCCGTTCAAATCGTGAAATGGTCGCGGCGGCAACTCAGGCTAGCGTTGCTGCTTTGGCGACATTGCTCACGACCAATTCTCGTACGAGTCGACCCTGACCCGCTGTCAATTCGCGCCTATCGAGCATTACATAACCTGGTTACATCGCCCGATCCCTCACCCCCAGCCCCTCTCCCAAAGGGCGAGGGGAGCGGCGAGCGAAACCGGGCTGTCATCCCGGTTTCGTAATGATCAATGGTCTGAGGGTTATACCCCGCTGTCTCGCAATACTCTGTGCGACAGCCCACACAGCGGGCAAAACGACTATTAATGCCGTACTAGCCATTTCTGCTGTTCAGGAACCAAGTGTGCATCTCACCCTTACCCTTGACATCGATGGCGCCGCGCTTTTCAAGCATGAACTGTTCACTCAATCGCTGCCGGGTGCAGTCCGTTACCTGGATTCGCCCGGCCACGCCGTGGGATTCCATCCGACTGGCCGTGTTTACAACGTCTCCCCATAAGTCATAGAGAAATTTGCGCTTGCCGATGACGCCGGCCACTACTGCGCCGGTGTCGATGCCGATGCGCACCGTCAACTTGTAGCGGCTGTTCTCATTGAAGCGGTCCATCGCCTCAATCATGTCAAACGCCATGTGCGCCGCACGGATCGTGTGATCCGCCACCGGGACGGGCAATCCTGCGGCAACCATGTAGGAGTCCCCGATAGTCTTGATCTTCTCGAGGCCACGGTTGTCGGCGATTCTGTCAAAGCGGGTGAAGATGTCATTGAGCACGTCCACCAGAACTTCCGCGCTCACATTCTCTGAAAACTTCGTGAATTCCACGATGTCCGCGAACAACACCGTCACCTCCGCGAAGCTGTCGGCGATGACCTCCGTGAAGCTATCCGCCGTGACTTCGGGACGCCCTTTCAAGCGTTCGGCAATGGAATGAGGCAGCACGTTGAGCAGCAGTCGCTCCGATACCTTCTGCTCCGCCACGACCCGGTCACAGAGTGTCTTCGTTTCCAGATGCAGCAGGCGGACTTCGAGCATGTTGTATACCCGCATCAATACCTCTGCGAGATCGAACGGTTTGCTGACGAAATCCTTCGCCCCGGCCTTCAGCGCGCGCAGCTTCTGATCCGGTTGGGCGGTAATCACAAGCACGGGAAGATAGCCGCCCGTTTCGATTTCCTTCAGGCTTTCCATCACCTGGAATCCGTCCATAACGGGCATCTGTAGATCGAGCAGGATCAAGTCGTAGCGGTTCTTGAGGTGAAGCCCGCGGACCTCGCACGGATCCGTCGTGGAGGTGACGGAAACATAGCCGGCGCCGTGCAGCATCCGCTTGAGCAGGAGGACATTGGCTTCCTTATTGTCGACGATCAGGACTTTGCCGTGAAGAATGTCAGATGAACCTATCATGAAATTCGTGGCGCCTGATTGGCTCCTATCGGAGTTTCCCCTGCAAATTCCGGCGCGCGCCGTTCACGAGAACGTAGTTGCGTAGTGGCGTAGTTGAGGTCTCGACGGTCCACCGTCAGCCGCGTCGCCGCGCCGCGTCGTAGAGCGGCATCACGGTCGGCAAAAGCGACTGAATCTGCTGCACGCGGCTGACTTCCGCCGGGTGCGAACTCAAAAATTCCGGCGGCCGCCCGCCGCCCTGGCTGGCATTGATCATTTTCTGCCACAACGTGACGCCCGCGCGCGGGTCGTAGCCGGCGCGCGCCGTGAGCTCGAGGCCCATGCGGTCGGCCTCGCTTTCATCGGTGCGGCTGAAGCGGGTCGCGATCAAGGCTTCGTAACCGGCATTTGCGACGCTTGCCGAGCCCTCGCCGAGTCCGAACAACGCGGCGCCGATACCGATCGCCGTCTGCGCGGCGATCGCCTGTGAAACCTGCTCGCGCGAATGCTCGCGCAGCGCGTGCGAAATCTCGTGCCCCAGCACGATCGCGATTTCGTCGTCGGTCAGACGCAGTTGATTGATCAGCCCGGAATAAACCATGATCTTGCCGCCGGGCATGCAGAACGCGTTGAGCGCGTTGCTGCTGATGACGTTGACTTCCCATTTCCAGCCCGGGGCGTCGCGGCGGAACACGGCGGTCTGCGGTTCGAGGCGGCTCGCGATCGCGCGCACGCGCTGCAGCATCGCGCGATCTTGATTGAGCGTACCCTTGTGCGACGCGTCCGACCGCAGCTTGGCGTAACTTTGCGCGGCCATCTGGTCGAGCTGCTCGGATGACACCAGCATCAGTTGCGAGCGGTTTGCGCCGACGGCTCCGCCCGTCGTGGTCGTTTCGCATCCGGTGAGCGTCCCGAGCGACAAACCGAGTGCTATCGCCGCGCTGATCTTGTAACTGGAAATCACTTCACTTCCCTGAGCGCAAGCCCGCCGTCGACGTCCCAGCGCCGCTCCAGAGACCGCCCGGAACTATCGAACCGGCGGACGACCTCGGGCCAATTCACCACCGACCACCAGCCCCGCAAATATTCGGCGCGCCGGTTTTCATGTTTGAGATAGTAGGCATGCTCCCAGACATCGTTGACCAGCAGAGGAAAATGGCCTTGTATCAGGGGATTGCCGTGACCGGTTGTGGTGAGCACCTCGAGTTTGTCGCCGTCATGCTGCGTTCTCGCCAGCCATACCCACCCGGATCCGAACAACTTCTCACCCGCTTCGTTGAACTGCGCTTTGAGCTTTTCGAGGCTGCCGAAGTCACGCCGAATCGCGTCGGCAAGCGCGCCCGTGGGTTCGCCGTCTCCGCCCGGAGTCATGGCCCGCCACAACATGCTGTGATTTAGATGCCCGCCCGCATTATTACGCACCGCCGTGCGCGCATTTTCCGGAACCTCCCCCGGGTTCTGCAACAACCAGATGGCCGAGCGCGCGTGCAATTCCGGATATTTTTCCAGCGCTGCATTCAGTTTCTCCACATACGACGCGTGATGCTTGTCGTGATGCAGCATCATGGTGCGCGCGTCGATGTGCGGCTCCAGCGCCGCATGGTCATACGGCAAGGCCGGCAGCAAATGTGTTAACCGGCCCGTTTCCAAATTGTCCATGAATATCCCAAGTCAGCATGCATTAAGCGCAGCGCGGGCCTTACGCCCGCGCTGCAGGTCGATCGCGTCAAATTTTTCCCATCAGCAGCAGCACGATCAAGATCACTACTATCAGCCCGACTCCGCCGCTGGGGCCATAACCCCAGGAACTGCTGTGACCCCACGTCGGAAGCACACCCACAAGCGCCAGCACCAGCACAATCAAAAGAATCGTTCCGATACTCATTTTGCTTCTCCTTGTTTTGTCATTCGACTTACGAATACAACAGACTGCCACGGTCAACCATTCAGCTTCGGAACAATTGTCGTCTCGTCCGTCACTCCGCTCTGTGCGTTGTCGTACATACCGGGAAATTAAGATCGTCTATGTGCGGGACCGTACGGAGCCGCCATCGTTTTCAGCGTAAATGTTGTATTGCCCACCGTCGAAGAAAAACTGAAAAGAAAGGATATTTTCATGACTATCAACTTGGGTCTTACTCCCTTGGTATCGCTGATCGCCGGGATTCTCATTCTGATCATGCCGCGGCTGCTGAACTATATCGTCGCCGTTTATTTGATCGTCATCGGATTGATAGGACTCTTTGGTGCCGGCAGTTATCACTTCTGATCACCAAGCGGTTTAAGAGCCTGATCTGCG
>JANNPG010000064.1:0-22732 GCA_031399805.1 Betaproteobacteria bacterium
ATGCCGATCGCATTGCGCGTCTGCGCGAGATTTAGTCCGAGCAGGCGGCTGGCGACGTATGCGGCGCTCATCGTGCCGACGACACCCGTCGCGTGATAGCCGACCTTGTGCAGGGCTCCCGGTGCGACGACGCCAAGCCGGCACGCGATCTCGTTGCCGCCGGAAATCGCAACGATTGCGCTTTCGCCGCTCAAGCCGAACTGCTCGCCCAATGTCAGCGCAGTCGTGATCACGGAGTTGCTGATGTGCGCAATGGATTCGTTGTGAGTGTCGTCAAACTCCATCGCGTGCGCCATGGTGCCGTTGGCGATGGCGGCGAGCAGTGCATTCGTTTTATCTCCGAAGCCGAGGATATGGCATTCATTTCCGCTGCCCAGGGTGCGCATTGCAGCGCGCACACTGCGCCCCGAGTCGCGCGCCGCGCCCGCCAGCGACAGGCCGAGAATGTCGAGCACGTGCAGCTTGGTGCGCGCGATCAAGTCTTCGGGTAAATCCCGATAGTTCAGCGCCAGAAACCATTGCGCCACCTGCGAACTATAGCTCTGTGCTACGGCCGCATTTTGTTTGCTTTGTGCATCCATATCGTTCATTTTTTTCGCTCACCGTTTGACGAATTATTTATGTGAATGGGCGCTAAATTACACGCGCGAAATCCTTGATCGGATCGAAGCTCAGCGACTTGTACATACTCGGATTCGTCGCGAGCGTAATGGTCGCCAGCATGATCGTGTAGCCGTCGGGTGGCGATTTCTCGACCATTTCCGCGCCCACAGCGGAGCCTGCGGCGACCAGCAGTGCCGCGATGCAAAGAAGCGAATTGCCGAGCTGCATGAGTGTCTCCTTTGGTTCGGCTGCCGGCATCTGCTTTTGGGTCCGTGCCGGCCTGCCAGACTATTGAATGCCGAAAATCCGTTTAGCGTTGCCCGCGAAATAGTCCTCCAGCACGGCACTTTCAAACGGCAGCTCGCGCGTGTCCTCGACGGTCTGAATCACGGGCCGCAAGGGGTAAGCGGAACCGTAGACAATCTGCTCGCGCAGCGTGGAATTGGCGGCATCGACGTACGCGCGCCCGCCGGGCGCAAAGATGTACATGTCCGGCGACACATAGACATTCGGATGCTTGAACGCAACGCCGAGGATCTGCTGGATGAACGGATAGCAGCCGTGCCCCAGGACGATCTTGAGTTCCGGGTAGCGCGTCGCGAGCCGATCGATATAAAGCGGGTTTGACACCTCGATGTCGGGACCTGCGTAAGGCCCGCTCATGATGTTCACGGGAACTTTGAGCTCCAGGCATTTTTCATAAATCGGAAAAAGCCGCGCATCGTCGGGCCCGACGCCCAGCGCGCGGCCCGGCTCGAGAAATATGCCTTTGAGACCCAAAGAGCGGATGCAGCGTTCCGTTTCCTGCACCGCGTTGTGTATCGAGTTCGTCGGGTCGATGCCAGCGAGACCGATGATCATGGTCTAATACCTCATTCAATTCGGAACAGTCGCGCCGCATTTCGATATAGTATTTTTTCCTGCAACTCGGAGGGAAGCTTCCACTCCAGAAACGCTTCGACGCTTTCCTTGAGCGGCCGGCTCGGATACGCGGTGCCGAACAGCAGGCGGTCGCCGAGAAAGAACTTGGCCGCCTTGATGTATTCCTCCGCCCCCGGGGTATTGACTCCGTTCATGTAAAGGTCAGGCGACACATAGACGTTCTCGCGGATAAACGCAACTTCCATCATGGGCATGATGTTGGGCCACGCCGCATGCGACACAATGATTTTGAGCTTTGGAAAATCCTTCGCAACCTTGTACACCGGCGTCGGTGATCCGTACGATAGAGCATGGCCAACCATTGCAGAAAGATACCCGCTGAGAGTAATCGACATCGGGATATCGAGTTCCTGACACCTCTCATACAGCGGATACAACCGGCGGTCGTCCGAATACATGGCTTCGAATGTCGCGCCAGGTTCTATTGACGCACCAACGTATCCCTTGATTTTTGAAGTCCGCTCGATTTCCTTGACCCCGCGCTCTATATCGCGCAAATCAATGCCGGCCAAACCCACGAATCGCTGTGGGTGTTTGCTGATCGCCTCGGTTATCTCGTCATTGGGGACGCTGCCGTGCGGCGGTGCGGATTGCCGTCCCATGATTACACCCCAGGTGATCCGAGCCTCATCCATCTCATCCAGCAGGTCCTGCATGGCCTGAGTCTTTACGGATTTAGGACGGGGAAAGCCGTGCCGTGTCGGGTAATAAGCGGTCCCCTCGGCGAACTGTGCGGTCTTGACCCACGATTTCAGCGGCGGTCGTAAGCGCATGTCGATAATTTTCATTTAAGTCCTCGGTTCGCGAAAAAGATGTTTACTCATCGTCTCGCGGCGGTTATCGGCATCTGACGATTCATGATTGCCTTTCATTCACGCAGATTGCCCAAGTTGCCGAGCCACGACCTATCGCAGCTCTCAATTTGCCTTAATATTTGCACTTCGGATGACCTCACCCCACCGCCGGGTTTCGTGTTCGATCTGCTCGCGAAATTGACGCGGGCTACTGGCGACAGGCTCGACACCTTCTGCCAACAGTCGGTTGAGCACGGACTCATTGCGCATGACCCCCGCCGACTTTCGATGCAACAGGTCAACCATGGACTGTGAAGTCCCTTTAGGAGCCAGCATCCCGAACCATACGGTAACGTCATAACCCGGCAATCCTGATTCAGCCAATGTAGGCAGATCGAGAAAGGCCCGGCTTCGCTTTTGTCCGGTAGTAGCAACGGCGCGCAGACGTCCCGCTTTGACTTGCACAAGGGCTGCCGGGATAGTGGAGAAGTAAAGTTGCACCTCGCCACCCAACAAAGCAATAATCGCGGGCCCTCCACCCTTATACGCGATGTGCTCCATTTCAATCTGCGCCGTCCGCTTGAATAGCTCGGCTGCCAGATGGCCCATTGAGCCGACTCCCGGTGCTGCATAGTTGAGCTGGCCTGCCCGACCACGAGCATAATCGATTAATTCCTTCACAGTTTTTGCCGGTACTGCCGGATTGAGCACAATGACCAGAGGTGTCGCCGCGAGATTCGAAACCGGCTCAAGATCTCTCATGGGATCGAAGGAAAGATGCTGGTACAAGCTCGGGAACGTAGAGAAATTTCCCGATATGAGCAGTAAGGTGTGGCCATCGGGCGATGCTTTGGCAACGAGTTCGCCGGCGACAGTTCCCGCTGCGCCCCCACGGTTATCGATGACGACCGTATTGCCGAGCAGATGCGACAGGTCAGGCAAAATAACGCGCGCAACAAAATCCGTACCCCCGCCCGGGGCAGCACCTACGATTAACCTTACCGGGCGGGAAGGGTAAGACTCAGCGTTTCCTGCCACTGGCAATCCCAACAGGAGCAAAACCCAAAAAATCGCACGATATAACAACTTCACCGCTGGATCCATTACCGTCCCTTCCAGTTGGGTTTTCTTTTTTCTTTGAACGCCAAAATGCCCTCCTTCGCGTCCTCGCTCAGCAGGATTCGATTCGCAACGTCACGCGACATATACATGCGATCTTCAGTTGCAAGGTCATGCCCTCGCCGTGCCGCCTCCTTGATCGCGTGGACCGCCAGCGGTGCGTTCTCAAGGATTTCCCGCGCCCAGCGTTCCGCGCTTTCCATCAACTTTTGATGGGGCACGACTTCGTTGGCGATCCCAAACCTGAGGGCATCCTCGGGGCTGATGAACTTGCCTCGCATCAGATAACCCATTGCCTGAGTCCAGGGTAACGCGTGACTAAGAAAGCTCGGCCCGCTCTGGGATGAAATCCCGCGCTTCACCTGCGGCCAACCGATGCTGGCACGCTCCGACATTATCACGATGTCCGAGCTTAGCGCGAAGCCACCACCTTGCGCGAGGCATGGTCCGTTAAGAGCGGTAACAATCGGTTTGTAAATTTGCCGGAGGAATAGATAAAGCTCGTCATACGACATGACCGAACCGTCGTCGAGCGGTTTTTCGAGCAGATCTTTGCCTGAACAAAACACGTCTCCACGTCCCGTCAGGATTGCGAGCCACACATCCGGATTGAACTTGACATCAGTTAACGCGTCCTGCACTTCGCGCCTCATTGCGTTGTTTATTGCATTTTTCTTCTCCGGACGATTCAGCGTTATGTAGCCCACGTGATCTCGCACTTCGTAGATAACCGTCTCACCCATGAACTCCTCCTGTGACTGTGCAAAGCTGGTTGAAATATTTTACGTACGAGCTGTGCTGCAGGAAGTTACAGTTGACCGCTCAGAACTGGGCGACGGCTGTCGAACTAGCTGTTATCCCGCGCTGATTCCCGCAATATCTCCTGTGCCTTGAGAAGCACCGGACGGTCCACCATTTTGCCGTCCACCTGAACGGCGCCGCCATCTGCCGCGCCCGCCGCGTCGACCACGCCACGCGCCCACGCGATTTCGTCCGCGGTCGGGCAGAAGCACTGGTTCACCAGTGCAATCTGTCTTGGGTGAATGCACAGCTTGCCGCCAAAGCCGATTCGCCTGGCGTACAGGGTATCGTCTTGCACGCGCTCGACGTTTTCTATATCGACTGTGACGCCATCGACTGGCGGTTGAACGCTCGCTAGCCTTGACGCGAGCACGATTCCCGAACGGAAGTACAGCAGCTCGTCACGGTCACCGGTGATGCCGAGGTCGAGCTGAAAATCGATGGAGCCGAACAAGAGACGCTGCACTCCTTGGACTGCGCACAGCGCCGCAGCATTGGCGTAGCCCCGCGCGGTTTCAACCAGCGGCAGGAGTATTGCACCGGATTGCAATCGGCTGCCGACATGGCGCAGCTGCTCGTGCGTCTCGGTTTTTGACACCACGACTCCATGAGCACCCAGTTCGCGACACAGCTTCAGATCTTCTTCGAACCACTCGGTATCAGGGCCGTTTACGCGAATAAAAACAGACTGCGCATTTGGAACACCGCGTGCCAATGCGTCGCGCGCGGAACCTTTTTCTGAAGGCGCAACGGCATCCTCGAGATCCACGATGACAGCGTCCGCGCCAGAAGCGAGCGCCTTCGCTACTCGCTCGATGCGGGTAGCGGGAACAAAAAGGTAGCTACGAGAGATATATTCTTGCATGGCAATGTCAGAATGAAGCCGTGCCTCTCATTGCAAAACTCCCTGCATCGTTCGCAGTCCAGACGTCGGCCTGCGATGTCGCGGAATCAAAATTGCCGTTCACACTGAAAGCGTGGCCGGCGAACATCGGGTGCTGCGCCCGATATTCGAATTTTTTCACCGGCTGTTCCGCGTTTTGCCGGCACAAGTCGAGAAGCAATGTCGCCTGCAGAGGACCATGCACGACCAGCCCCGGATAGTGCTCTTCGTTCAGAGCATAGTCTTTGTCGAAATGAATTCGGTGCCCATTGAAAGTGAGCGCCGAATAACGAAACAGCATCACCGAGTCAGGCATGATTCGACGCGTCCATCGAGCACTCGTTGGCGCCTGCTTGCCGGCAGGGAGCGGATCACCTTTCTGGGCCGCTTCGCGATAGACGATGTCCTGCTCTTCTACGATCGCGATTGCTCCCGCCGCCTGCACTGTATGACGCACAGTCACGAAGACCAGCGTGCCACTGCGACCTGATTTCGGCTCGACGGAGACGATCTCCGATTCCCGCGTAATGGTCTCTCCAATCTTCAGCGATCGCATGAACTCTAGTCGGCCCCCTGCCCACATTCGCCTGGGCAGCGGCACTGGAGGAAGAAAACCGCCACGCTTCGGGTGACCGTCGACGCCCAGCTCAGACCCGGGCTTCGCTTCGAGGAAGAAAATCCAGTGCCAACCGTGAGGTACCGGACTGCCCGGATCGACCGGGAGTTTGGCGTCATCAAGCGTCGCGGCGAGGGCGCGAATAGGCCATGGCGTGACGATATCGTTGCGGACGTCCTTCTTTCCGACCCAATCGCGCAGATGTTCGAAGCTGTCTGTCATATCAAATCCTCTTCTCTCATACCCAACCAGTCCTGCAAAACCTCGGCCGTGTGTTCACCCAGCAGCGGCGGCGACTTGACTTCCGTTTGCGTCGCCGACATGCGCCACGGCGGTCCCACGACTCTGATTTTTCCTGACGTGGGGTGAACGACTTCACGCAACAATCCGCGATGTGCCACTTGCGGATCCTGCAATGCCTGCGCATAGTCGTTCACCAGTGCGTAGGGAATCCGATATTCCTCGAGCCGTGCAACCCAATAACTGGAGTCGTTTCGCGAAATCCTACGCGCAACCAATTCATTCATCTCGCGACGATGCCGCAAGCGCAGTGGCATGGTCGCAAAATGCGGATCGTCGACCCATTCAACTGCGTCCAATGCCTCGCAAAAGGGCTTCCATTGACCCTGGTCGTGCACCATCACCGCGACATACCGGTCGTCGGCCGTGCGGTAAGTATTGGCAGGAACGCGCAACGGATTTTCGTTCCCCAGCCGAGGCGGCGCGATTCCCGCCTGCAGCGTTTCGCCCATGCGCGTCCCGACGGATGCAAGCAGTGCGTCCTGCATGCTCAAATCGATGTACTGGCCGCCGCCATGCGCAGTGACCAGCCGCAGTGCATTGACAATACTGTAGGCGGCAAACATGCCCGCGATCACGTCGGCAAGCGGCGCCCCGACCATGGTTGGCTGACCATCGGGAAACCCGGTGACGCTCATGACGCCGCTAACAGCCTGGATAATCGGATCGAGCGCAAGCCGCTTGCTGTACGGGCCCGTCTGGCCGAATCCCGAAAGCGAGCAGTAAACGAGTTTCGGATTAAGCTTGCGTGCAGCCTCCCACCCCACGCCGAGCCTGTCTACCGTGCCCGGAGAGAAGTTTTCCACGACCACGTCCGCGCGCTCCATCAGCTTCAACGCAACTGCACGATGCTTCTCGTCCTTGAGATTCAGCGCGACACTTTTCTTCGATCGGTTCAGCGCATTGAAATAGTCCTGATGATCTTCACGGCCCCGATACGGCACGGTTCGGCGCAGATCGTCACCATGACCAGCACGTTCGATCTTGACAATCTCCGCCCCCATATCGGCCAGCATCATGGTGGAGTACGGGCCCGCCACCACCTGCGTGAAGTCGACGACGCGCACACCCGCTAATGGGAGCTGAGATCCAAGTGGATTCATGCTTTACACGCCTGCGTCCGGGACCGGGATGAGAGCGCTCGCCGTTCCCACAATCACTTTGTCTTTTTTTTGATTCTCAATCCAGACGTCGCAATGCACGCGCAGCTTGTTACCTTCTCTCCCGGTTTTCGTGACGACGCCGCGCGCCACACAGAAATCCGTCACGAAGACCGGCTTGCGGAACATGAGGTCATGCCGGCCACCGACCATCCAGCCCATCCCGAAACAAAGCCGCATTTGTCTGAAGGTAAGAGCCGCGACCTGAGGGCCTATCGCAACCGGCGCGGGCAGGCCTTCTTTCGCGGCAGCCTCATAATCAGTGTGTATTGTCTTCTCGCTGCCACGCTTGAAATCTTCGAGCCGGTATTTCCTGGAAACGGTGGGCAGTTCGTGGCCCACAACGACGGAATGATTTATGACTGACATCACGTGATCCTTCGAATTGAATTCCGAGCCGCTCATCCGCGTCTCGAATCTTCCTTCGGCGCCTGGCGGAAAGCGCGGGATGAGGGCAAGCCTTAGATTTTCTCGGGCTTGATCCCCGAATCGATTCCGACGCCCTCTCGCGGCGCGGAGCGCTCAACGAAATCCAGGACGTGGGTTCGTCTGGTACGAAAAATCAGATTGCCACCGTCATCCTTACCTTCGGACTCATATACAACGAACTCGCGGTTTTTTTTAATGAACTTTCCCACGATGGAGCCCGTCACTTTGATCGTTGTGTTCGGCTCGATTGCACGAAAAGTTTCCGATTCCCAGCGCACGAAGAGCCCGCGCACATTGTAGGCGCGCGAGAATAGCCAGCGCGGCGGTCGGTAGGTAATTTGCGGCGGTGCGATGCGCGAGCCGTCACCTTGCGGGAAGAACACCGGATCGAAATCCTGATCGAGCTGGCACTGTAGATCGATGAGATCGTCGGTGATCTGCCACTCCATCTCCCCGATTGACTGGCCGATCTGGATGTCCTCAAATGCAGCCCGGCTGCCTTGACTGTCTTCCAATACGCGCGTTCTGGTTGAACTCATGAATTAACTTAGGAAATTTGTTTGACGAACAGCGAAAGCTTACTCTAACATATCATTCGAATGATTGTCATCCCTGCGTAATCGCCACCGCATCGTGTCCCGCCTGCCGCTATACCGCGAGCTCAAGGAAAAGCTCATTCAGGCGCTTGCCGCCGGCGAATGGCTTCCCGGCGCGAAAATTCCGGTCGAAGGTGAGCTCGCGCGGCGCTACAGCGTGGGCATTTCTACGGTACGAGCTGCGGTAAGCGAACTGGACGCGGCCGGCATCCTGTCACGCCGGCAGGGAAAAGGAACATTTGTTTCCGAACACGCGAATAAGAGCCGCCTCTATCGCTTTTTCAATCTCGTGAACGCAGATGGGACACGTGAAACGCCGGTGAGAGACTTCGTCTCACTGCACCGCGACCGTCCGACTGCGCCCGAGAGAGAATTTCTGCCGCTCTCGCGCGACGTTTACCGGCTGCGCAGCACGTTTGCGCTACACGGCAAAACCGCTGGCGTCAGCGACGCAACGGTGCCGGTCGGGCTCTTTCCTCGAATGAGCAAGTCAAAGGTCTGTAACCGCAATCTCACGCTATACGCGCTCTACCAGGCCAATTACAACGTCAACGTCGTGTCGGTTTCAGCAGACTTGAGCGCCGAGAGTGCGCCCGACGACATCGCCGCCCTGCTTGGAATCAGGCAAGGAACGCCCCTCCTGCGCATCGAACGAAAAGCGTACACTTACGGCGATGTGCCCGTCGAGCTGAGGATATCGTGGGTCAATACGGCGGAATGCAAGTTCCACGTCGACCAGGGTTCGACGATTTAGACCGCCGTTAGATAGTTAGCCACATTCCGAGGAGAATCAATGAAACAGAATCGATATTTAGTCGCGGCGTGCATAATGACTGTTTCTTGCGTGTCTGCAATGGGTCTTGCGCAACCCTATCCGGTAAAACCGGTCCGCATCATTGCGCCATACCCCCCCGGCGGCGGGTCCGACACCGCGGCGCGCATCATTGCACAGGCCCTGACGGAAAGCACGAAGCAGCAGTTCATCGTCGATAACAGGCCGGGTGCGAGCGGGCAGATCGGAACCGAACTTGCGGCCCGCGCTGCACCCGACGGTTACACTCTCCTGCTCGGAAACGTCGGGCCCAACGCTATACTGCCCGCGAGTGGCGCAAAGATTCCCTACGATGCAATTACTGATTTCACACCCGTCAGCCTTGTCGCCGTTTCCGAATATGCACTGACGGTCCACCCTTCGCTGCCCGTAAAAAGTGTACAGGACCTGATCACGCTGGCGAAATCGCGGCCTAATCAGGTTGCTTTCGGATCCACGGGCATTGCAGGCGGGCCTCATCTCGCGGGCGAGTTACTCAATAATCTTGCAGGCATCCGATTGCTCCACGTGGCTTACAAAGGTGGCGGCCCCGTGATGACCGCGCTGCTCAGCGGCGAAGTCCCAGTCTCGTTCTCAAGCCTTCCGACGGTTCTGCCTTTTCGCGCGAGTGGCAAGCTAAGGATCGTCGCAGTGACGGGGTCAAAGCGGTCACCTTTCGCACCGGATATTCCGGCCATCTCGGAAACAATCCCTGGTTATGAAGTGACGCAGTGGTATGGCGTGCTCGCACCGGCGAAGACGGATGCCGCCATTGTGTCGACGCTTAATTTAGCGATTGCAGAGTCGGTCGCCCGCGACAACACTAAACAGCACTTCGCAGTGAGCGGAGCAGCCGCGACCAGCACGACGCCAGCAGCATTCCAGCAATTGATTCAGAGCGAAATTCAGAAATACAAGAAAATATTTGCCTCCGCGCCAATCAAACTTGATTGACAAAAAGACATGCGAGCCTTCGACGTGCAGAGAGTCTTGGACGTGCACTATCCAGTTCTCACCTCGAGGCAGGATATAAAAAATTGAACGCGATCCAGAGACCGACGTCTGCAAACGGGTGAGTTCAAGGATTCGCGCCCGCAGAATCGCCGCCTATGAAAGGTCGCTCGCAATCTACGCAGGCCCAGTTGCCACACCAGAACCCGTTCAAGCGAGACTAAAAGCAACACGCAATTACCCGGCGATGAAGGGCTCGTCTGTATTAAATTTGGACGAGAGCAAAACTGGCGCGCCATTTGTGACCAACACCAGGTCCTGCAGGTGCCAAGAGTTCACGTGAGGCTCGAGAGCCAGCACCATCCCTGCCTCCAAGACGTGCGCGCTCTTCCTGCGCAGAATCGGTTCCTGTTGATGCCACCAGGGGCCGACGCTATGGCCAATCAGCATGTGGTGGTCCGGCCAACCCGCCTTGCGGTACTCGTCCATTGTGAATCGCCAAAGCTCGTGCACGTTCGCCCCTGCACGACAGCCGTCGATGGTCTTACGGTGGACCTCGCGGTGAATGGCGTAGTCGCGCCGCTGCCCTGGAGTCGGGTTTCCAATGATGGCTGTGCGCGACTGATGCCCTGGGTAACTCTGCAAATACGCCACGTAATCCGTGCGGATGGCATCGCCTGTAAGGAGCGCAACATCACTCTCGCCTCCATAGGGTACGGTGTTCTTGAAGGCATTCAGGATTCCGTGCGCCCATTCGAAACCGAGGCGCAGGCACGTCCCGATCATGTCGGCGTGGACTTTCCTCTCCGTGTCACCTACGCGGATGCGCCCGAACACTTCCAAGTAGGCATCGTCCAGCAGGTTCGCCGCCTTGCGGATGAGTTCCACTTCGGCTTCGGTCTTGATCCAGCGCACGCGATCCATCAGCGCGGTGCATGCAACCATCCGCATCTTCGGCAGCGCTTTGCCGACCGCCTCCCAGTGCGCAGCGCTCCAATAGTCCTTTTCGAAACCCACTTTGCCTGAGGATAACCCGCAATCCCTGAGAACCTCGGCTAGTTTTTCCTGTGGCGAGTCTACATAGGCCTCATAGAGCACCATGTCTTCGATCCAACCGTCACGTTCCACCAGACCAGCAGCAACCTTATTGGCAACGATCACCGGCTTGCCGTTGCGCGGCCAGACCAGCACCACCGGCCGTGTCGAGTCCGTCAGGTCCATGTGTCGCTGCAACGTGCCCGGGTAGACCACCCCTGACAAGTAAGCAAAGTTCTGGCCCGAACGCAGCACCAGGCCGTCCAGCCCCGCCTCGTCCATAAGCGCGTTCAGGCGCGCAAGGTTCGCGATGCTTTTGCGTGTACCCGTCATGGCTACTCCGGTTGGATGCCGGCAGCCTTGATAATGCGGCCAAACTTCTCGTATTCCGTCTTCAGCATTGCGCCGTACTGCTCGGGCGTGGAAACGAACACATCCAGCCCCTGCGCCGCAGCCTTTTCTCTGAACTCAGAGGTAGTTATGACTTTCGAAATCTCGGCGTTCAGTCGGTCCACGATCGGCTTGGGCGTGCCGCCCGGTGCCAAAAGGCCGAACCACAGTCCAACGTCGAATCCGTTGAGCCCTGCCTGCGCGAACGTTGGCACCTTTGGATCAGCGAACGGCGTATCCCCCGAGATCGCCAGCGCTTTGAGCCTGCCCGCCCGGACGTTCCCGAGCACTGTCGCCGGCGTCTGAAACGACAACTCGGCCTGCCCGGCCATTACGTCAGTGACCGCCGGGGCCGAACCTTTGTATGGAATGTGCACCATTTTCACGCCGGCGAGGATGTTGAACATTTCCGTCGCCAGCTGATTGATCGATCCACCCGGGGCCGCGCTGTTCAGTGCGCCCGGTCTGGATTTTGCCAGCGCAATGAATTGCTGCAAATTGTTCACCGGCAAGGACGGTGTCACCACGAGAAACAAACCCGTCCTCGCCAAGCTAGCGACCGGGGCGAAATCCTTCACCGAATCAAACGGGAGCGGCGCCTTCGTCAGGTGCGGCACCAGAACGAACGAATTCCCGGGAAGGAGGAGCGTATGCCCGTCCTTATCGGAGGCGAGCAGCGCTTGCGACGCAATGATCGTGTTCCCGCCGGGTCGATTGTCCACCACAACCTGTTGACCAACGGCTTCGGACAGCTTCGGCGCCAGGGTGCGGGCGAGGATGTCATTCGTGCCTCCCGGCGAAAATGGAATAATGATGCGTATAGGGCGAGTTGGAAATTGCTGCGCTTGGGCGGTGCCGGTGAGAAGTAACTGAACAATGAGCAAAGCTATGCCTGCAGTAACGGACAGCTTCATGGGGTATTCCTTCGCCGCGTGAGTTCCAATCGAGGACTTACGCGCATATATTACTGCGGTGAAGCAAAGCATCGCAACCCTCGTGTTCCTTTCACTCATCGTCCTGGTATGGCTATAGGGGGCAGGTCACTCCCAGTCTCTCAAACTCAGTCCGAATGAACAAAAACAACCTATTGGAACATCACAGCTAGTTGACTTATCCCCGTCAACCGAAACTCCCGGAGCTTCGAACATGAAATCATTCGCCCTCGTTATTACTTTTATTCTGAGTACGTCTGTATTTGGTGCCCTTCCTGGCGTCACTGAATTCAGCACAAGTCCTGAACAAATCACGAATGCTGAACTTTCGGCATTGCTGGACGCGCGCGTTGCCTCAGCTGACGTTGTTGCCCTTGGAGAAAGTGTGCATGGATCTTCGGGATTTTTAAAAATTCAGACACGACTCATTCGTTACCTGGTTGAAAAACACGGTTTAAGGTTAATCGTCTGGGAAAATCCGACTCTGCGAAGCCTTGAATTCGGCCAATGGGTTTCGTCGTGCACGACAGTCAAGACTCCGGCACCGATTGATGTGCTGTATATGCCTACAACATCGGATTTAGCGTTGTGGAATTGGGTTTGTGATTTCAATCTTTCTCACCCAAGTGATCCGATTGTATTCCGAGGCATGGATGTTTGGGATCGACCCTGGGAACACTATTCGAAGATCCAAGCCTTTGGCATTCTTGTTGGTATTGATCCTCTACTCCTCAAAAGCATTGAAACTTTTTGCCCTGCATATCAATCGTCGTCGTGGCCTGAGATCGAGATTATTTTTGGACAATTGAACCGCGACGGGAAGTTCCTTCCTGAAGCAGATTATGAAAAATGCCGTATCATTTTGACCACTCTACTGAATACCTCAAGACAATCGGGCATAGAAAAACAGAAGAAGAAAGCCCCGGGTTCTGCTGAAGCTTTTGAACTTGCGATTTCGGCTTCAACGATTCTTGGATGGCTGGGATTTTACAACTACAATTGGTCGAACGATATTCTGAGCTGGAATGAGCGCGATCTGGCTCAAGGCAGAAATTTAATGCTGGTGATGGAAAAACATAACGCGACACGATCCATCTTATCCGCTCACACCAGTCACGTTTCACACAATCGATCACAAGCTGACTGGTGGGGGTTTGGAGATATCAAATCCGGCATTTCCTTTTTCACCGCAATGACCCGGAAAAAAGTCTTCAATATTGCATTCACTGCATATGAGGCAAGTGGAACTCAAGGAGACTGGTCGCTTCCTACCGCCAGCAACTCTTTGGATAAGAAACTGCATGATTCTGGACATACTTTCTCATTCTTCGTATCGAATTCTGCTTTTTTGTCAGAAAATCCAAAATGGTGGATCCAGAATCAAAATTATCCTGGACCCTACGAAAGCGGCGTTGAACTCACCCCAGGGGATCACTTCGATGCATTTATTTTTTTTGATCGATCGCACCTCGACCAGGCCTTACCCACAAGACCTATGTGGCAACCTTGAGAGATGAAACTGACCAATTCGGGAATTAACGGCGCCTCATCCCGAAATCCGGTCTAATTGGCGGAGAGAGAGGGATTCGAACCCTCGATAGGATTTTGTCCTATACGCCCTTAGCAGGGGCGCGCCTTCGACCGCTCGGCCATCTCTCCGTTTATTCTCGTAACTTAATTATTCCAGCATCAATCTCACATGACCGTACCGAGCAGTCGAAGGCGCTGTGCGCCGGATTTTACGACGGCTTGCGCCGTGACCGCTCGGCCATCTCGCCGTTAATGCTCGCAACACAATAATTGCAACATCTTGCTTACACGACCTTACCGAACAATCGAAGACGCGGGGCGCCGGATTTACGACGGCTTGCGCCGTGACCGCTCGGCCATCTCTCCGTTAATGCTCGCACCGTGATTATCGCACAGCTACAGGCTAAGGCTGCTGCTCGAGGCCGAATGCCTTGTGCAGAACGCGCACCGCCAGCTCCATGTATTTCTCGTCAATCACAATCGAAATCTTGATCTCGGAGGTCGAAATCATCTGGATGTTGATGCCTTCTTCCGCCAGCGCACGAAACGCGGTGCTCGCAATTCCCGCATGCGAGCGCATGCCGACGCCGACCACCGACACCTTCGCGATCTTGTCACCACCCTGCACTTCGCGCGCCTTGATATGCGCCGCGACCGGCTTGAGAATTTCGAGCACCCGGTGGTAATCGTTGCGATGCACGGTGAACGAGAAATCGGTGAGGCCGTCGTGACCGACGTTCTGCACGATCATGTCGACATCGACATTCGCGTCGCCGACCGGCCCGAGTATCTGGTAGGCGATGCCCGGACGATCGGGCACGCCGAGTATGGTGATCTTGGCTTCGTCGCGATTGAACGCAATGCCTGAAATTGTGGCCTGTTCCATCTTGTCATCTTCCTCAAACGTGATCAGCGTGCCCGCCCCGTCTTCCTCGAAACTCGACAGCACGCGCAGTTTCACCCTGTATTTACCCGCAAACTCGACCGACCGGATCTGCAGCACTTTCGAACCGAGGCTCGCCATCTCGAGCATTTCCTCGAAGGTGATGGTGTTAAGCCGCCGCGCTTCCGGCACGATACGCGGGTCCGTGGTGTAGACGCCATCGACGTCGGTATAAATCTGGCATTCGTCGGCTTTGAGCGCCGCGGCCAGCGCGACACCGGTGGTATCCGAGCCGCCGCGGCCCAGCGTCGTGATATTGCCGCTCTCGTCCACGCCCTGAAATCCGGCCACGACGACGACATATCCGTCGTTCAAATCCTGGCGCAGCTTATTTTCATCGATGCTGACGATGCGCGCCTTGGTATACGCGCTGTCGGTCACTATCCTGACCTGGCTGCCCGTGTAGCTGCGCGCCTTCACGCCAAGATCCGTCAATGCCATCGACAGCAGCGCAATCGTCACCTGCTCGCCGGTCGAGACCATGACATCGAGCTCGCGCGGATCCGGCTGCGCCTGGATTTCCCTGGCAAGCGCGATCAGCCGGTTGGTCTCGCCGCTCATCGCGGACACCACCACCACCACTTGATGCCCTTTCCGCTGCCAGCGTGCGACACGGCGCGCAACGTTTTTGATGCGCTCGGGACTGCCGACCGACGTGCCGCCGTATTTTTGTACGATTAATGCCATGGACTGCGTCTTGAATTTGAAAAGCCTTGAATTTTATCGCATTTCCGAAGAAAAAACGAGCCTCGGCACCCGCTCGCCACGTGCGCAAATTTGCGCCGGACCCATGCAACCTTTTCGGTAACCTTATGTCAATTGAATATCCCGATTTGAACAAGGACCTGCGATGAGAACAACCGGTAAGACCTTACATCCCCGCCATCTGCGCCAGCGCTTGGGGCTCAACCAGCAGCAGTTCTGGGCTGCGGTCGGCGTGACCCAGAGCGGCGGCTCCCGCTACGAAAGCGGCCGCGATATGCCGAAACCCGTGTGCGAGTTGGTGCGCCTGGTGCATATTGAAGGCATCGATCTTTCGCGCGTTCGCGGCGAGCATTTTGTGATTGCCCATCATCTGCGCAGCACCAATCCCGCCCTGTATAGCCGGCTCAAGCACCAGGTTCGCGCCAAAGCGGATCGCGCCGCGCGCTGAGTCTCGCGCAGCGGGGCGGGACCGCAGGGCGCGATGCTATAATCCGCGCTTCTCCGCGCCCTTCCTCCCCGCTCATGCGCATCACCCGCAGGCTTGAATTCGACGCCGGCCACCGCATTCCGCATCACGCCAGCCTGTGCCGCCACCTGCACGGGCATCGTTACGCCATCGAAGTCACCGTCAGCGGCGAGGTTGTCGCGACCGACGGCGATCCGGAGCAAGGCATGGTCGCCGATTTTGCCGGCATTAAAGCGCTGATGCAGCAACACGTCGTCGCGCCGTGGGATCACGCGTTTCTCGCTTACGCCAACGACAGGGCCGTCGTCGACTTCCTGAATTCCCTGCCCGGCCACCGCACAGTGCTCTTTGACGCCCCGCCGACCGCCGAGCACCTTGCCAAGACCGCGTTTCGCATGCTCGAACCGGCATTGGCTGCCGCGTATGGCGGGCGCATAAGCCTCGAGCGCGTCAGAATTTACGAGACGCCCAACTGCTGGGCGGACGCGCTACGCGGAGAACTGTAGTCGTTGGCGGAGATGTGGCGGAAGGTGTGAGATTCGAACTCACGAGGATCTTGCGACCCTGCCGGTTTTCAAGACCGGTGCATTCAACCGCTCTGCCAACCTTCCAAATCCGGCATACCTGCGATTGCGTTAAATAATACCATGTATTATCAATCGCTTGCGAGAAACCTGCGAATTGTCTGAAACGTCAATTAGATTGAAACTTTAACCCGCATTAGGTAGTCTTACACGCGAGCCGGGATTCCGGCCATATGAGGAGACAAATTATATGCAACCCAATCTGATACCGAACCAGAATTCCTTTGGAATGCCGGTTGGTAGCGAGCAACTCGCAGCGCAACAGCACAAGGTATTGCGCAATACCTATCTGCTGCTTGCGTTGACGCTGATCCCGACGGGCGTCGGTGCGATGTTCGGCATTACGCTCGACTTCGGCTTCATGCGCGCGAGCCCGATCGTTTCGTCGTTGGTGTTGCTCGCCGGCATCTACGGCATGTTCTTTGCAATAGAGAAGAACCGCGACAGCGGCTTGGGCGTTGCACTGTTGCTTGCTCTCACCCTCTTCCTCGGCATACTGCTCGGACCTCTCTTGCAGGTCGCGCTCGGGCTGCGCAACGGCGGACAACTGGTGGCGCTCGCCGCGGGCGGCACGGCTGCGGTATTCTTCACGATGGCCGGTATTGCGACCGTCACGCGCAAGGATTTCGGCTTCATGACGAATTTCCTGGCCGTTGGCGGTATTGTCATCATGCTCGCCGTGGTCGCCAATATTTTCTTCGCGAGCCCGCTCATGTATCTGACGATCTGCGGCGCGTTCGTGCTGTTCAGTTCGGCCTTGATTCTGTGGCAGGTCAGCCGGATCGTTAACGGTGGTGAAACCAATTACATCTCGGCGACACTGACGCTCTACATGGGAATTTACAACCTGTTCACCAGCCTGCTGCAACTGTTGATGGCGTTCACGGGGAATCGGGACTGACGCCAGATCCCGCGCCAATCTTGAAAAGGGCGTCTGCGGACGCCCTTTTTCATGTACGGTCGAATACCGCTATCGATTCGACGTGGGATGTGTGGGGAAACATGTTGACGACACCTGCGGCTGTCAGCGCGTAGCCTTGGGTATGCACCAGCACCCCCGCGTCGCGCGCGAGCGTCGCCGCATTGCACGACACATAAACGATCCGCTGCGGCGCCTGCCCGGCCAGCGCATTGATCAGAGCGACTGCGCCGTCGCGCGGCGGGTCGATCAGCATCTTGTCAAAGCTGCCAAGCCGCGCCAGACCGGCGATATCCAGCTTGAATAAATCGGCCCGCAAAAACACGGCTGATGCAGTGAGGCCGTTGCGTGCCGCATTCGAGTGGGCGCGTGCGACCAGCTCGCGGGCGCCTTCGATACCGAGCACGCGCGCGCCGCTGCGCGCGATCGCCAACGTGAAATTACCGAGCCCGCAAAACATGTCAGCGATGTGATCTGCGGGTTGCGGCTCGAGCAACGCCATCGCGCGCCGCACGAGCACTGCATTCACCGCCGCATTGACCTGCGTGAATTCCGTCGGAGAAAAGCCCAGTTGCAGGTCAAACTCCGGCAGCGAGTAATACAGCACGCCGTCATGCGCCGGATAGAATGGTATCGCCGTATCCGGACCGCGCGGCTGCACGAAGAATTGCACGCGATGCCGGTCGGCGAATTGCCGGATCAAAGCATTGTCCCCGCCCGCGAGCGGCTGCAAGATTCGCAGCACCAGCGCATCGGTGCCCTCGCCGATCGCAAGCTCGATCTGCGGCAGGCGATGCGGCAGCGACAAGCCATTGATCAGTTCACGTAATGGCAGCAGCAGCGCCGAAATGCGCGGCGGAACCACCTCGCAGCTCGTCATGTCGGTGACGTAACTGCTGCGTTTTTCGCGAAAGCCGATCAGCGCGCCGCCCTTCTTCAGTACGTAGCGCGCGGAAAACCGCGCGCGATGACGGTAGCCCCACGGCTCGCCGTAAATCGCCGGCAGAATGGTGCCGGGCGTGACCTTGCCGATATGCCGCAGATTGTCCTCAAGCACCCGTTGCTTGGCCGCAACCTGGGCGCGCGGGTCGAAGTGCTGCTGACTGCAACCGCCGCAAACGCCAAAATACCGGCAGCGCGGCGCAACACGCGTGGCGGAGGGTTTGATCACCTGCCCCACCTGTGCGAGTTCGTAGCTCGGTTTCTTGAGGTATGACGCGTAAGTGACCAACTCGCCGGGCAGCGCACCCTCGATAAAGATCACCTTGCCGTCGGCATGCGCGACGCCGCGGCCTTCCTGGTCCAGCGACTCAACGCGGATCATGTGCGTTTGATTCCGTCATGCCAGCCAACGCTGGCATCCGGCAGGAGACATTGATGCGCTTGATTCGCGTTCTCTGGACCCCGGCTTGCGCCGGGGTGACGAGTCGAATTGCAATCAAACTTCAGGCCGGCCAAAGACGCAGAAATTCCCGCCAATGCGCGTCGGGCGATTTTTCGAACGTCGCGCGTGCGAGATCGATTTCCTGTTGGTACTTATCCGGCGACAGGACGCCGCGCATTAACTGGAAACGCAGATAGACCAGATAGGTGTTGGCGACGTCCGCCTCGCAATAGCTGCGGATCTGCGCGATCCTGCCGTCCTGCCACGCCGGCCATACCTGCGAACCCTCGAGCCCGATTTTCCCCGGGAAGCCGAACAACTGCGCGATCTGGTCGAGAGGTGCAGCGCCCCGCGGCTGATACATGGCGAGCAGGTCCATCAGATCAAGGTGCCGCGCATGATAGCGGCTGATGTAGTTGTTCCATTTGAACTCGCGGTCGTCCTCGCCCTGATCCCAGTAGCGCGCGGCATGCACGCTGTGCAGCAGGCCGCGGTAATGCAATACCGGCAAATCAAAGCCGCCGCCGTTCCATGAAACGATTTGCGGCGTATATTTTTCGATGCCGTCGAAAAAGCGCTGGATCAATTGACCTTCGCCATCTTCCGGCTCGCCGAGCGACCACACGCGAAAACTGTCGCGGTCGCGCAGCGCGCAGGAAATCGCGACCACGCGATGCAGGTGCAACTGCAGAAAATCGTTGCCGGTGGCCTGGCGGCGGCGCTGGAAAGCCATCTCGGCGACCTGCTCGTCGCTGACGCCCGCCTCGATGCCATGGATCCTGCGCAGTCCCGCGACGTCGGGGACCGTCTCGATATCGAAAACCAGAACCGGCGTCAACAATGCCTCGTGCCCGACTGCGCCGTGATCACTTGCGCGTCCAGGCTCCGGCGTTGTTCTGGAAATACCAGCCACCCTGCGCCTTGTTGATCCAGCGTTGCGCGAACGTGGCGCGAATATCGTTTTCCCACTCGGGCTTGCCATTGGCCCGCGCAATTTCACGGTACAAGGCGGTGCGGTCCTGGTTCTCCGCAGCGACAATGCCGTTGATCTGCTGGCGCTGCGCGAGCGGCACCGCGTTGACGTCGCGCAATTCAACAAAGCCGTCGCGCGTCAGTCCCACCGCACCGTTACCATAAAACGGCGCCAGCACCGTGAAGCGCGTCTGCATACTCCCTTGCAACGCCGCAATTGCAGGCGTGTTCACTTCGAGGTTGGCTTGCGCCAGCGCGTGGCCGGCAAGCAGCAGCAACAGCGTAAGCCAGCCGCAACGCGCTATATTCGTGGTCCGCATGTGACGCTCCTTATTTCGCCTGGGGTGAGGTGGATGACGGCGCGGCGGGCTCTATGGATTTCTTGAGCTGCCACACTTCATCGATGATCTTGTCGGCCGCCTTCTCCGCTGCCGCCGCGGGAAAATAAATATTGATGGTCACGCAGCCTTGCAGCAACAATGCCGAGGCCAGTCCGGCATACACGGTCAGACTTCGCATATCGATTCCCCGCTTATTTGACAATTACGTTGCCCTCGGTCACGCGCTTCAGGCGTTCAATCAACTCGTGCCACCCGACGTTCCGATTGTAGCCCAACACGCTGATCGCCGGTATGCCGCCACCCTGCACGATGACATAGCCCTGCGGCACGTTCTCGATGCCGCCCATATGGCACACGCCCGACTCCAGTCTGCAGCTCAGCCCCAGCGCCGAATAACCGAAGGTCTTGAAGAAACCCAAAAAACTGCGCTGGATGGCGGCGGCGGCGCCCGCCCCCCCCAATGCGGAGATGTTCTGTACCGCGGCCTGGCTGATGCGCCGCGGGTATTCGCCGGCGCTACTCGCGACGCGCGCGTCGAAACGCACCGCCTCCCAGTTCAACAGTTCCAGCGCTTTGACGTCTACGTCGATGCGGCCGGTGATATTGCCGAAGGAAAACGTACGCGTCAGCAAATCGAGGTCGAGATTGCGCATTTCGACATCCGCAGTCAGCCGCGGCACTCTGCCCAGCGGGGACTCCAACGCCAGACTCTGCGCGACGATCGTGCCGTCGAATACCTTGAATAATAACGCGCCGTCGACCTTGAGCGTTGACTGCAGATAGCTTACCGCCGGGATTTCCGCGGACAGCGTGCCGTGCATCACGGGCAGACCGAGCGCTGTGGTCAGTTGCTGCATCGAGATCGGCGCAATGCCGCCGGAAAAATGCCAGCCCTCACGTTCGCCGCCGTTAGAAAAATCGTTCACCGACAGCGCGCCGTCGAGCACCGGAATCCGCAGATCGCGGACGCGCACGCGTAGGCCGCGCGTTTCGAGCGGCAGATCGAAAGCGCCGAACGGCACACGCAGCAACTCCCCACCCGCCAGCCGCAGTTTGGCGAGTTTGATCTCATCGCGGTGCCAAGGAATGCTGCCGTCGAGCCCGAACAATGCGAAGCGGCGGCCTTGGTCCTCGATCGACACGCGCCTTAATACGACATCGGCGGCAGCGAGCGCGCCATCCTTCAGGTCGAGCGCAATATCGGCACGACCCTCGACGCGCAGGTTGGCGAGCAGGGTGCCCTGCAAAGCGGGCTTCAGCAGCTTCGCATAGAGTGTCGCGATATCGAGATTGGCGCTTTTCACATTCGCCCTTGTCAGCCTGGCCGCGGCGCGCTCGAGAACCGCGCTGAATTCCAGATTGCCGATCCCGGCCAGCGCCAAGCTGCCGCGCTCGACTGCCACGCGTTGTGCGTCCAGCGCGCCGGCTGCGGTCAGCGTATGGCCACTGCCCCCGACAAACAGTGGCTGCCAGAATACGTCGCCGGTTTTCCATTCCAGGCGGCTCTGCCACTGCCATTGCGCGCCGCGGCTTTGCGCCTGCATCGACCATGCCGCGGAAATTTTCTCGCCGGCATGCAGACCGCTGTCGTCGCCGAATCCGAAATTCTCGAAGGTAAGCTCGGCGCTTGCCCGCGCCTCGCGCTCGTCGCTGAACGTCAGCGTGCCGCTGACCCTGCCGGCGTTCGGCTTGGGCCACGCGGCGGGCCACCACGCATTAAACCGGGTCATCGATCCATTGCCGATGGCGAGCGTCAACGTGCGCGCCGGCGCGCGCGAGTCCAGCGTCAGCCGCCACTCTTCGTTCGCGGCTGGTCTTAACGCAAGATCGAGATTTTTGCCGCGCGTCGAGTAACGAAAGCTGAGCGGAATTTTGGCCGGGATTTCGAGCGTGCCGTGGGCGCATACCAGTTGATCGCGCTCCTGCTTGAGATCGGGACATACCAGGCGCACGTTACGCCAGCTGTGCCCGGCGAATGCGACCTCGGCGATTTGCAGTTCAAGCGCCGTCGCGCCGGCAAAGCGCAGTGCACCCGTGATACCGTTCGCCGACAGCGACGGGCCATCGATGCGGTCTATGCTGATCGCGACCTGGGACGCCGCGGCACAGGCAGCGAGCAGCACACCGCCGATGATGCCGGTCAATTGCGCGCTTCGCGCCACCCGCGGTTCAGGCAGGGAAAATCCCCGTCGACAGGTAACGGTCGCCGCGATCGCACACAATGCACACGATAACGGCGTCCCTGACTTCAGCCGCTACCTGCAATGCCGACCACATCGCGCCGCCCGAGGAGACGCCGGCAAATATCCCTTCCTCGCGCGCCAACCGCCGCGTCATGTCCTCGGCATCGGCCTGCGACACCTCGATCACGCGATCAACACGGCTCCAGTCGCAGATTTTCGGCAGATACGCCGCGGGCCATTTGCGGATGCCCGGAATCTGCGAGCCGTCGGTCGGCTGGCAACCGACGATCTGTATCGCCGGGTTCTTTTCCTTGAGAAACCGCGAGACACCCATGATGGTGCC
>JANNPG010000293.1:0-6482 GCA_031399805.1 Betaproteobacteria bacterium
ACGCGCTCGACCAGTTCATCCTGCGCGGCGGCAAGATGATTGCGTTCCTCGATTCGTACGCCTACTTCGACCAGCAGCCCGACCTGCAGAATCCGTTTGGCGGCAACAATGCCGGGCAGTCGACTTTCTATCACCTGCTCAAGCACTGGGGCTACGGCATGGAGATGGGCAAGGTGGTCGCGGATCGTACTTACGCGAGTGGCGCGGGGCCGCGCATACTGCCCACGCTCCTGTCGCTTAACGGCGACGCGCTTAACAAGGACGACGTCGTCGCGAGCCAGGTCGGCACGCTCCTGCTGCCGTTCGCGAGCACATTCACCGGCAAGCCGGCCGCGGGGTTGACGCAGACGGTGCTGGTGCAATCGTCGCCCAGCGCGATGCTCGCCGATCTCATTATCGCGACGCTGTCGGGCGAGCCCTCGACGCGCGGTTTTCAACCGGCGGGCACGCCGTATCCGCTGGCGATCCGGGTGACCGGAAAATTCAAGACCGCGTTTCCGGAAGGCAAACCCAAGCCGTATGAGCCGCCATCGAAAGATCCGAAGAAATCCGCGGCGAAAGCCGACGACGTCAAGGCCGAGGCGCAACTCACGGAGTCCGCGCAGGAAAATTCAGTGGTGCTGGTGTCCGATGTCGACATGCTGACCGATGGCGCCGCGGTCGAAATCCAGGAAGTGTTCGGCCAGCGCCTCGCGGTTCCGCGCAACGGCAATCTGAACTTCGCGCAAAGCCTGGTCGAGCAGGTCGCCGGCGACTTCGATCTGACCAAACTGCGGAGCCGCGCCGCGTTTACGCGTCCGCTGACGGTCATCCAGAAGATGGAAGAGCGCGCGCAGCAGAGTTATCTCGGCAAGATCAAGGAGCTTGAGGACAACCTGCAGCAGACCCAAGAAAAACTCGCCGCGTTGCAGAAGACGCGCGCCGGCGCGCAGGCCGCGACGCTGTCGCCCGAGCAGCTCGCCGAGGTCGAGAACTTCAAGAAGAAGGCGATCGAGACGCGCCGCGACTTGAAGGAACTGCGCAAGAACCTGCGGGTCGAGAGCGAATCGCTCCAGTTCTGGACCAAGGTTGCCAACATCGCTCTCGTGCCGCTGCTGGTAACGCTCCTCGGTCTCGGGCTCGCGCTGGCGCGTCGTCGCCGGACAGTGACGAAATGAACCGCAAGACGTTTCTGATTCTGATCGGTCTGCTCGTCGTCTTGGGTGGCGCGGGATTGGCGCTGTTCTGGCAGGATTTGAGCGCATGGCGCAGCACCGGCACGAAAATCGGCTCCAAACCGTTCGAGAAAATGCCAGTCAACGAGGTCGCACAAATTCGTTTGTACGACGGCAAGGGCGAAGTTACTCTCGCGTTGAAGGACGGCCGCTGGGTGGTCAGGCAACGCGGCGATTACAGCGCGAGCGTGCAGGACATCGGGGACCTGCTCGTGAAACTGCCCGATCTGAAGATTGTGCAGACCGAAAGTGTCGGCGCACCTCTCCTGCCGCGGTTGAACCTCGTCGCGCCGGTGGGGAACGCAAAAACGGACGCCAAAGCGGACGCCAAGGCGGAAGGCGCCGGCACCGAGCTTGAATTGAGCGACCAGGGCGGTAAATTGATCGGCACGCTGCTGCTCGGGAAAATTTACGTGAAAATTGAACCGAGCCCGCTGCCGATCAAGCAGGAGACGCCGGTCGGGCGCTATGTGCTGAGCCCCGGCAATCCGGCCGTGCTCGTGCTGTCCGACGCATTGAAAAACGCGGACGCGAAACCGGAAAAGTGGCTGGCGCGGGATTTCTTCAAGGCCGAGCGCATCAAATCGTTGGCGGCGAGCGGCGACGGCGCGCCATGGAAGATCGCACGCAAGGAGGAGTTCGATCCGTGGAAATTCGCGGACGGCGGCGGCGAACTCGACCCGGGCAAGGCGGTCGCGGCGGTCAACGCGCTGGCGGCGCTGACCTTCAGCGACGTCGCGATTGACGTCAAGGCTGAACAATTCGAGAAGCCGCGCACGCTGGTCGCGGAAACTTACGACAATCTCGTATACACCGTCAGGATCGCGAAGAAACCCGGCAACGAAGATTATTATCTGTCGGTGGCGGTGGGCGGCGAGCCAGCGCGCGCGCGCGCGCCGGAAAAAAACGAGAAGCCCGCGGACAAGGAACGACTCGACAAGCAGTTCGACGAGACTCTCAAGAAACTCGATGCTCGGCTGAAGCTCGAAAAAGGTCTTGCCGCCTGGACCTACGTGGTCCCCGCCAAGACGCTCGATCCGCTTATCAAGACCCGCAGCGAACTGGTTGCGGCGGCGAGAAAGAAATAAGCACGCGGTCGTGCCTGCTCGCCTGGAAAACAGCGCCAAATCCTGCGACCGAATGCGCACCGCGGGCTCCCCAACGGCGGTGCTGGGGTATACTTTCAGCGCGATTCATTCGATAGGCATGCCATGACCCGCGGTGTACATGATCTGGGCGGCCAGCCCGCCGGCCCGGTCGATCTCGCCGAACACGAGCGCACGTTCTTCGACCAGCGCGTCGACGCGATGATGCGCCTGCTCGCGCATCCCGAGCACGGCTATTACACGGTGGACGCGATGCGCCGCGCGATCGAATCGCTGCCGCGCGACGACTACTTCGGACTCGGCTACTACGAGCGTTGGGTGCGCGCGATCCGCCAGCTGGCGGTTGAAAAGGGCCTCCTTACCGAAGACGAAGTGAAGCGCAAACTCGCGGCGCTCGAAGCGCAGGCGCGCCAACCATGAAACCGTTTTTCTCTCCCGGCGACAAGGTGAAAGTGCGCGCGGCGGACGTGACCACGCACTGCCGCACGCCGCATTACCTGCGCGGCAAACGCGGCGTAGTCGCGCGCGTGTTCGGCGCGTTTCCCAACCCCGAGGCGCTGGCGTACCACCGCATCGGCGTGCCGTACCAGCCGCTTTACCAGATCGCATTCGATTTCAACGAGGTCTGGGGCAGGCGGGAGCGCAACACGGTGATCACGGCCGATATTCTTCAACACTGGCTGGAGCGCGACAATTGACGCACGATCATAGTCATCCGCAGCATGATCACGGGCACGATCACGACCCGCACGCCCCCGTCAACGAGGCGCACGGCGTGCGGCCCGAGTCCGCGCTGCTCGAACGCGCGCTGCGCGAACTCTTGATCGAAAAAAATGTTTTCACCGCCGCCGATCTGCAACGCCAGATCGAGCTCACCGAGTCGCGCAATCCGGAGCTCGGCGCGCAGGTCGTCGCCCACGCATGGACCGATCCGCAGTACAAAGCGCGGCTGCTCACGGACGCCAAGCCGGCGATCGAGAGTTTTCTCGGTATCGATCTGAATCTCACGCCGGCACTCACGGTGGTCGAGAACACGCGTGAGCGCCACCACGTCATCTGCTGCACGCTGTGTTCGTGCTATCCGCGCGCGGTGCTGGGTATTCCGCCGGCCTGGTACAAGAGCGCCGAGTATCGCGCGCGCGTGGTCGCCGAGCCGCGTGCCGTACTCGCCGAATTCGGCACCGAGCTGCCCGACGACGTCGAAATCCGCGTGGTCGACTCGACCGCCGACATGCGCTACATGGTGCTGCCGCTGCGGCCCCGGCATACCGAACACATGAGTGAAGCGGAACTCGTTACGCTCATCACGCGCGATGCGATGATCGGCGTTACAGTTTTGGTTTTATCCGAACCGCGACGATGAGCCGGCGGTCAATTTACGCATCAGAAGGCGCAACGCAACCATGAAATTCAAAGACCTGCTCAAGTCGCCAGAGTTTTCGCCCGGACACCGCTGGAACTTCGCTAAGCGCAAGAAAGGCTATGAGTCCGACGTCACGGCGCTCGTGCGCGCGATGCTGGAGGACGAGAGCATACGCGCCGACCAGCGATTCGCGTGGGAGCGCTGGCGCGCCGAAGACCGCGTAACGAAGAAGACGTGAACTGCGCCGCTGCAATGGCCGCCGTGCGCAAAGCGGACATTATTCGCCGGCGTGAGAATCTCGCTGCCGCGGCGTGCGCGATACTGTGCTGCGTGCTCGGTGCCGCAGCGCCCGCGGTGCTGGCGCAGGCTTACCCGGCCAAGCCCGTGCGCATGATTGCGGCCTCGTCGCCGGGCAGCGCGGTCGATATTGTCGCGCGCATCGTCGCGCAGAAGCTGGGCGAGCAGCTCGGCCAGCAGGTGATCGTCGACAATCGCGCCGGCGCAGGCGGCAATCTCGGCGCGGAATTGGCCGCCAAAGCCGCCCCCGACGGTTACACGCTGTTCATGGGCACACCGGAGCAGTTCGCCGCTTTCATCAAGTCGGACATAGCGCAGTGGACGACGGTGATCAAGAACGCCGGAATCGCAGTCGAGTAATACTCTCGCGCCGTGGCGCGTGCAGGATAAGGCCCGCGCGTTGCTCGTGCGCGCCGGTTGGCCAGCGAGACGGATGCACGACCGGATAAGCGCATCGTATCCGGATATCTGGCACAATATCCGCGATGACTGAAACCGCAAAAGATCCAGGCGCAGATCAGGCACTTGCGGAAGTCAGGCAGCTTGTTCATTCGGGTAACCGCGCGCGGGCGCGCGAGCTGTGCGAGCAGGTGCTCGCGCGTTCGCCGCAGGATGCCGACGCGCTCGTGTGGCTGGGCCAGATTGCAATGGACGACGACCGCTGGGCCGAGGCGATAGCAATCTTCGACCGTGCGCTGCGCATACGCGTCGATCCGTGGTCGCTCGGCAATCTGGGCAACTGTTATTGCAAGACGGGACGGCTCGCCGAAGCGGAGTACTGCTTGCGTGGGGCGATCGATCTCAAACCGGATCTTGTGCGCGCGCATGTCAGCCTTGCCGTCGCACTGCATGGTTTGCGGCGATTCGATGCGGCACTCGACCAGCTCGCGGTGGCCGGAAAGCTTGACGCGGGCGACCATCAGATCCCGATGCGCCGCGGCTGCACATTGGTCGAGTTGGGCCTGCTCGACGATGCGCAGCACGCGTTCGCGCAAGCGGCACGCCTTGCCGGCAGGTTTATCTATCCCCGCCTTGTTGCATTTGATCGCGCGACCTTCGATGAGATCGGCGGCGCGTCCCGTGCGATTGCGCCGCCGCAGGTGTTGCGGGACCTGACGCAACAAGGCGAGTTTCGTTACGTCGTGCTGATCTCCTGCGATCCGCTTTACATGCGCAAATACGGCCTTCCCTATATTCGTTCGTTTGCAGAACACGCGCAGGGCGACAACCTGCTGCACGTGCATGTCTACGATCCGGATGACCGTATTGTCGATGAGGTGCGCCAGGTTGCGCAACAGGCAGGCCTCGCGCGATTTGCCATGTCCTCCGAAGCCAGTCCGTTTACGCAAGACGACGCGCAGCGGCGCAAATCCTATTACGCCTGTGGTCGGCTCATGCACCTGCCGTATTGGCTGAAATGCTATCAGCGCCCGGTGCTGAGCCTCGATGTCGACATTATTGTTAAAGCCGGGCTCGATTCGCTGATTGATGCTGCGGCGGGCAATGACCTCGCGCTTAACCGGCGTGAGCCGATCGATTCGCCGTGGCTGGACGTTATTGCCAACATTATTGTCGCCAACCCGACCGCAGCGGCGCGCCGGTATCTGGCGACCGCGGGGAACTACGCGCTGCAATGGGTCGAGCGTGAACGGGACGCTTGGCTGGTGGATCAGACCGCGCTTTTTTGTGTGCTGAAGATGATGGAGCGTTATGCGCGGCCGCCGACGGTCGCGTGGATTTCGCAGTCGCAGCAATCCTGCCTTTGGCACTACGGCGCTGCCAACGAGCATTCGATGGGCGATCCGGGCTACCGTAAGTATGCGGACGCGACGAACGCCTGAGTCCGATAACGTTGCAATATCTGTAAATCCCGATACCCCATGTTGTTACAACAAATCGATTTAAGCCGACCGGTTTGCTCACGACATGCAAATTGACGATCCCGGGCTTTTTTCAGTTGTTATTCCAACTTTCAACGGGACGCCGTTTCTGCGGCGGACGTTGGATTACTTCCGGCATGTGTTGTTTAAGGGCAAAATTATCCTTTCCGACAACAGTTCGGGCGATCACCGGAAGTTTGTCACGTCCTGCAGCGGTGACTATCCGGACCTGCGGATCGAAGTATTTCCATTCGCGGAAGAAATCCGTTTTCTCGACAAGATCGTTGCAACGCTCGAAAAGATAAATTCGAAATTCGTGATGCTGCATGCCCACGATGATTTTATGGTGCCGGCGGCGGTCGAACAGTGTGTCGATTTTCTGGCCAGGAATCCCGCGTACTCCGTCGCGCGCGGCCGTATCGCGATGTTCACACTCGCGCGTGACTCAAACGCGCCGGGCGGCCAGGTTTCGGTTTCTTTAGTGCCGCACCCGATGCGGGGCTACGAGCAGGAGGACGCGGTCGAGCGGATGATTGCCCATATCGAGCGCTATGCGTCGAATTTTTATTCGGTCCACAGTCGCCACCATCTGATGGAAAGCTTTCGAATCACGGAAGCCGCC
>JANNPG010000343.1:0-2329 GCA_031399805.1 Betaproteobacteria bacterium
GCATGGCATCGGCATCGGCAAGCTGGACTTTCTGGATGCGGAACACGGCGAGGCGGTGGCGGTAATGCGCTCGATCAAGCTGGCGCTCGATCCGGACAACCTGTTCAACCCCGGCAAGGTCGTGCGGCTCTAAACCAACTGTGCAGCGCCGGCGCGCTCGGTTCAATGCTCTTCGACGAACAGCTTCCACGTAACATCTGGATGCTTGCTGCCCGCTTCGCTGAACACTTGCTTCCACCACTCGATAGGCCGGATGGTCGCGTGCGCATTCTCGCCATTCGGCAAGGTGGTCTTCGCCGGGTAGCACGCAATGGCCGCGAACACGAAGCGGTTTGCGTAGGCGAACATTTCCGCCACTATCCACGGAATGTCCTCTTCGACGCAGTGTTCCAGCACGTCGGTTGAAATCACGCCGTCGAACTTGCCTTCCGGCAGCTTGCTGTAGCGTTCATAGCAGGGATCGTAGCAACGCACTTCGTCGATGTCCCAGTAGTCGAGCACGCCGTCACGCTCGCCGACACCGGGAATCGCCACTTTCGGCAGATCGTACTGATATCCCTTGCCGCAGCCGTAATCGAGCACGGTGCGTGCTCCCGTCTGGTCGATCAGGTCCTTGATGCGTTTGGTATGCGGCAGCAGGTTTACGCCCGGGTAAGTCTCGTCCGATGACAATCCCAGAACCTGTTCGCCGCGCGTGTGCAACTCGCGGTACAGGCTCACCATACGCTGGTAGGCGGGGCTCGGATTGTCTCGGCTGTAAGTCATCGTAGCGCTACTCGCCCTTGAACTGCGGTTTGCGCTTGGCCGCGAACGCGCTGCGCCCTTCGACATAATCCGTGCTGCGAAAACACGCGTCTATCATGGACTGCGCACGGGAGAGATCGCGCGCGGCCGGATCTTTTTCGTATTCGAGAAATGCGCGCTTGATTGCGGCCAGCGTCAGCGGCGCGTTATCGGCGATCGAGTGCGCATAAGCGGTGGTCTCGGCTTCCAGGTCTGCCAGCGCAATCACGCGATGCACGAGCCCCAGCCGCAGCGCTTCTTCCGCGCCCAAACGCCGCCCGGACAGGAACAGGTCGCGCGCGCGCATGAGTCCCATCACGCGTCCGAAGCGCAGGATGCCTTCGTGGCCATAACCCAGTCCCAGCTTGCCGGCGGGCACCGCGAACACCGCGTTGTCCGAACAAAATCGAATGTCGCAGCTCGTCGCGAAATCGAGCCCGCCACCTATGCAGTAGCCGCGGATCATCGCGATGGTCGGCTTGCTGCATTCATAGACCGCGTTGTACGACGCCTCATTGACGTCGTTGTAATGGCGGTTCTTCTGCGGGTCCGCGCGCACTGATTCAAAACCCGAAATGTCCGAGCCCGCGGCAAATGCTTTTTCGCCCGAACCTGCGACGACGACAACCCGTATGACGGGATCGTTTTCGAAATTGCGCATCACCGCCGGTACCGCCTCGGCCATGTCCATCGAAATCGCATTGTGCTTGGCCGGATTGTTGAAAATCATCCAGCCGATCGCGCCGTCCGTGCGTGCGACGATGCGCTCGCTCGCACTAGACAGCGTGATCATTTATCGGGCTTTACGTTAATAGTTAACATCGCCCTCCCCCATCCCTAGCCGGCCCCCTCGCGTGCTGCGCAGGCTCTCCCCCACCGCGAGGGAAGGGAACGTTCAGCGGAAATGGTTTGTTAACCATTTCCGAAAGTTTTGGTAGTGAGATCGACCAGCAGGTTGCCGGCGCGGTCGACGCGCGCGCGCGCGCCCGGCGGCACGATCATCGTCGCCGAGGCTTCCTCGATGATGGCCGGCCCCCTGATGGCAGCACCCACCGGCAGCGCATAGCGGTCATAAACCGGCATGTCGGCGAACTTGCCGCGGTCCGCGAGCCACGCCTTGCGCCGGCCTTTGAGCGCCTTTGCTATCTCACCCTTGCCGCCTTCGACTTTCAACGCGGCGCGTCCAATCGGCGCGGTCAGCGCGACGCGGATATTGATGATTTCGAGTTCGCCGCCCGGCGGCACTTGCTGAAAAATCCGTTTGTACTCGGCGAGGAAAGCGGCGCGTATGCCGGCGCTCGATTTTTTCGTATACGGCCCGCGCGGCAGCGTCGTCACCAGTTCGAAGCCCTGACCGACGAACCGCAGGTCGGCGGCACGCTCGACCGTGACTTTGCTTTTGCCGATCACGGTCACCGCAATAACCGTTTGCGCTTCCTGCTCGATGGCGCGGAAGGCGCGCTCGAACGCACTCCAGTCCAGTTCGCCCAATTTGCGCGCGAGTGTTGCCACGCGGTCGACACGCGCCGGCGCCATCAGGAGACCC
>JANNPG010000488.1:0-13281 GCA_031399805.1 Betaproteobacteria bacterium
CGCCGCATGTCGTCGACGCAGGGCTTTCCGTACGTGGTGATTGCGGAAACGCCCAACCCGATCCGCCAGCTCGAACCCGCAGCGCTGCGCCCGCGCGCCGAAGCCATGATCCAGACCGTGATCGACGGCCTCACGCTGCCGCCCGCCGAGCTGCAGGCGCGCATGCAGCACCTGATCAAGTACATCCATCCGCAGGGCGTCGCGCGCTCGACGGTGCCGGTATAACACTGAGGAAGCCCGCAAGTGACACAAGCGCACACACAAATGGAAGCCGCATCGGTCGCCGACCTGCTCACGCGCAGTTACGAGCACGCGTACGAGCAGGGCTGGACCGACGGCCTGCCGATCATCCCGGCCACACCCGACGCCGTCGCAAAATTCGTCGCCGCATCGGGGCGCAAGGCCGACGAGCTGATTGCGCTCTTGCCGCCGCGCAAGGGCCGCGCGACCGTCGAAGTCATCGCGGTGAATGCGATCATGGCGGGCTGCCGACCCGAATACATGCCGGTGGTGATCGCCGCCGTCGAAGGCGTCTCGGACCCGACCTATCCGCTCGAACTGATGCAGGTGACGACCAACCCGATGACGCCGTTCCTGCTCGTCAACGGCCCGGTGCGCAACCAGCTCGAAATCAATTACGGCACCGGCTGCCTCGGCCCCGGCTGGCGCGCGAACGCCACCATCGGCCGCGCGCTGCGCCTCACACTCATCAACGCCGGCGGCGCGCTGCCGGGCGTGTATTCGAAGACGAGCTTCGGCTCGCCGCTGCGCTATTCGTACATCTGCGGCGAGAACGAGGAGGAAAATCCGTGGACGCCGTTTCACGTCGACCGCGGCTTCAAGCGCGAAGACAGCACGGTCACCGCGTTCAAGGCCTCCAACTTCTGCAATATCTCGGGCGGCGAAGGTGTCGGCGCCGAGGAGATTCTGCGCCAGATCGCGACCAACATGCCGCCGATGTACGGCGGCGGCGACGGCGTGCTGCTCTTGCTCGGTGTGAATCACGCGCAGTGCCTGTTTGAAGCCGGGCTCGCCAAGCGCGACATCCAGCAGCGCCTGTGGGAGCTTGCGCGGCTGCCGATCGCGCATTTCGCGGAGGCGTTTTCTTCGACCGAGCGCGCGGCCGGGCGCGGCGACGACAAGACGGTGTGGCGCGCGAGCGGTCCCGGCGAAATCTACATCGCGGTGGCCGGCGGCGCCGGCCCGCAGAACGTTTACATCGGCGCGGGCATGCCGCAGACGCGGCTGATACGCGGCGCGTGAGCCGCAACCTGCGCGGGAGAGATACAACGTGAAATTCGCATTTGTCGTTCACAACGCGTTGCACTGGTCGCGCGTGATGGAACTTTTGAACGAAGCCGGCATCGATTACTACACGCGCTGGGACGAAGTCAAAGGCAAAGGCCACGGCACCGAGCCGCATCTTGGCCAGGGCGGCTTCCAGAGCATGAACTCCGTGCTGATGATCGCGTTTGAAGACGAAGCGCCGCTCGACGCGCTGATAAAGCTCATCACCGCGGAAAATACGCGGATCAAACGCGCCGATGACAAGATCCGGCTCTTCCAGTTGCCGCTGGAGCGCATCGTCTGAGATTCAGACGCGGCGGGAGCTCGACACTGTTTTGCGTCGAGCTACAGCGACGGCCCAATAGGACGAATCGACGCAGCCGACTTTATCAAGGTAATTAACTTCCGCGAGGCGCGGTTGCGCAAGTAGCGTGCAAGCGCGGGCTACCGCGAATGCCGAACGGCCGCTCTTGCGCGAGGCGCGCGCCCGGAAAGGAAGCGTGATGCCGGAATACCTTCTGACTATCCTGACCAGCATGGCGTGGCCGGCCGCGCTCGCCATTGCGTGGATTGCCGGCGAGGCGGGTGCGCGCTGGTTGTCCCTGCCGCGCATCAGCAGCTACTGCGTCGCCGGCTTCTGCATGGCCGCGAGCCAGGGCGGTTTTCTTGCAGATGTCTCGGGCGGCACGGTCGCGCTGCTGGCCGATTTCGCTTTCGCGCTGATCCTGTTCGAGCTGGGTTATCGCATCAACCTGCGCTGGCTGCGCGCCGATCCATGGCTGGGCGTCACCAGCGTGGTCGAAGCCGCGGGCACGTTCGCCGCAGTGTTCATGCTGGCGCGGGCGTTTGCCGTGCCGGTCGTACCTTCACTGTTGCTGGCGGCACTCGCGATGTCCACGTCGCCGGCGGCGGTGCTGCGGGTGGCGAACGAGTTGAGGAGTTCCGGCCAGGTGACCGAGCGGCTGTTGCACCTGTCGGCGTTCAATTGCGTAATCACCGTGGTGGTTTTCAAGGCGGTGATCGGTTACTGGATACTGGCCAGCGCCGGCAGTATCTTCCAGGCCGCATGGAGCAGCCTCGTCGTGGTGGCGGTATCGGCCGGCATAGGTGCGCTGTTCGGCGTCGCGGTGCCCGCGCTGCTGCGGACGATCGGCGGCGTCGATCGAAATGCAACCGTCGCCTTCGCGGTGGCCGCGCTGCTGCTGACTGCGCTGACCCAGGCCTTCAAGTTTTCGCCTCTGCTGGCCGCGCTGGTCTTCGGCCTGGTGGCCCGGCACCGGCGGGTGATCCTGTCGCAAGCGCAGCGCAACTTCGGTGCGCTCGGCGACTTGCTGACGGTACTGCTGTTCGTCTTCGTCGCCGCCTCGCTTGAATGGAAGCAGGTGGTGACCGGCACCGGGTTGGCGCTGGCTGTCGTGGCTGTGCGCCTCGCGGTAAAGATGGGTACGACGACCTTGTTCGCCCGTCTCAGCGGCATCCCCTGGCGCAAGGGGGCCCTGACCGGGCTCGCGATGACGCCGATGTCGGTGTTCGTCATCCTGCTGCTCGAACACACGCGTCACCTCAAGCTCGGCGCGCTCGATCAGATCGCCGGCGTTGCCGCGATCGTCCTGCTCCTGGAGGTGGTCGGGCCGATCGTGACACAACGCGCGTTGATGTGGGCAGGCGAAGCCAACCGCATGACGGGCCGCTGACCATGCCATTGCAACCCTTCACGGCGAGCGCAGCCCTGAGCATGGGTGTCGAGCTCGAGCTGCAGCTCGTGAACCCGACCGATTTCGACCTGTCGGCGTCGGCCACTGACTTGCTGCACCTGCTCGCGCGCGCGAAATTTCCCGGCGACGTGAAACCCGAGATGACGGAAAGCATGCTCGAAATTGCGACCGACGTGCATACCCGCCACGACGAACTGCTCGCGCAGCTGCGCCGCATGCGCGACGCGCTGATTGCCGCCGGCGATCGTCTCAACATCGCCGTGTGCGGCGGCGGCACCCACCCGTTCCAGCGCTGGTTCGACCAGCGCATCTTCGCCAAGCCGCGCTTCGAGCAACTTTCGGGGCTCTACGGCTATCTCGCGAAGCAGTTCACGATATTCGGCCAGCACGTCCATATCGGCTGCGCCAGCGCCGACGAGGCGCTCTACCTGCTGCATGCGTTGAATGGCTACGTGCCGCATTTCATCGCGCTGTCGGCGTCGTCACCGTTTTTCCAGGGCGTTGACACGCTGTTCGATTCGGCGCGACTGAATTCCGTGTTCGCGTTTCCGTTGAGCGGCCGCGCGCCCTTCCTGCTCAAATGGCCGGAATTCGAGCACGGCTATTTCGCCAAGATGGAGAAGACCGGTATAGTAAAGAGCATGAAGGATTTTTACTGGGATATCCGCCCCAAACCGGAATTCGGCACCATCGAGCTGCGCGTCTGCGATACGCCCCCTCACGGTCGAGCGCGCGGCCGCACTGGCCGCCTACCTGCAGGCGCTGTGCCGCATGCTGCTGGAGCGCAACGAATCGCCGCCGGCGGAGGATGATTACCTCGTTTACAACTACAACCGCTTCCAGGCCTGCCGGTTCGGCCTCGACGGCGTGCTGGTGCATCCAAAGAGCAATGAAAGTTTTTCACTGCGCGAGGACATCCTCGCCACCTTGCGCCGGCTCGCGCCGCATGCCGCCGCCCTCGGCAGCCAGGCGGCGCTCGACGAACTGCACCGTGTAGTCGCCACCGACGGCAATCACGCGAGATTCCTGCGCCGTCAATTCGCGAGGGAGGGCGGCGTGCAGGGCGTGGTCGATGCAGCGGTGAGCACCTTCCGGCATGGAAGCAGCGCATGATCGGCCGCCGCCGTCCCATTCATATCGGTCTCTCCGCACGGATCTATCATCCGGAGCAGGGACGCAGCGGCATCTGGACCAAAACCTTGCAGGTGCTGGAACAATCCGTCACGCAGTGGGTTATGGACCGCGACGTACTCGTGCTCATGGTGCCAACTGTGGTGCAGGACGGCCTGCTGATGCGCAGCAACATCCGTCTGCGCGATTACGCCGATTATCTCGACGGCCTGATCCTGCAGGGGGGTGCCGACGTCACCCCGCGCGCCTACGGCGAAGAGCCGTTACGGCCGGAATGGATGGGAGACCCCGTGCGTGACGCCTACGAGATGGAACTCCTGCACGAATTCATGGAGGCGCGCAAACCCGTACTCGGTATCTGCCGCGGCATGCAATTGATCAATGTCGCGCTTGGCGGCACGCTGTACCAGGATCTGCCGAGCCAGCGGCCGGGAGAGATTGCGCACGAGAGCGATGCCTACGACCGGAACATACATGAGGTGACTTTCACCGAAGGCGGCCAGTTAAGCCGCTGGTTAAATGGCGCCACCAGCGGGCGGGTCGTTTCCGTTCACCATCAGGGCGTGAACGCCCTCGGCCGCGATGTATCAAGCGAGGCAACGGCCGCGGACGGCGTCATCGAGGCCATCAGCTGGAAAGGACGCAGTTTCGTCTGCGGGGTACAGTGGCATCCCGAGTTCCATCGCCAGCCGGACGGCGCACTTCTCGACTGTAATCCCCTGCTCGAGGCTTTTCTCGCCGCGGCGCGGCCCTAATGCGGGCGGCATGCGGAACAAACGAGCGTCAGGCGCCGCTCGCAGCGCGCTTCACCGCTTAGGGCCTTCGCCGCGACTCAACGCGGAGCGACGGATCGATACGCTGCGTCAACAACGGGACAGTGCCGTTGATCAGCTAAAGCACGTTCAATCCGCCGCGGGGGATGCCTGGGTCGTATTGGAATACCGATAATCTTATCAGGCAATTCCGTAGCGCTTCAACGCGGCCTGGTCGAATTTGAGGCCGAGGCCGGGCTTGGTCGGAACAATGAGTTCGCCTTTCACCGGCTGCGGGACTTCCTCGAACATCTTTCCCGACCACGGCATGTATTCGACGGTGAGGCCATGAGGAATCGCGGCCACGAGGTGTACGGAAAGTTCTGGGCACAGGTGGTTGACCACCGGCACGTTAAACGCTTCGGCCATGCCGGCGATTTTCATCCAGCCCGTGATGCCGCCCGAGCGCAGCACGTCGATCATCACGATATCCACCGACCGCGCTTCCAGCATGTGGCGGAACGGCGCGATCCCGTAAACATATTCGCCACCGGCGACCGGTGTGGCGAGCGCCTCCGCAACCCGCGCAAGGCCGGCGTAATCGTCGTGGGTGGTGACGTCTTCCAGCCAGAACAGGTTGAATTCCTCGACGCGACTGCCGATCGAGATTGCCTGCCGCACGTCCCAGCGCTGGTTGATGTCACACATGAGATCGATATCCGGGCCGACCGCTTCGCGCATGACGCGCATGCGCTCGACCTCGCGCTCCGGATTGGTGTCGCCGGGCAATGCCAACTGCGTCTTCATCTGGCGAAAACCCTTCTCGACGAGCTTCTGCCCGGATTTCGCGATGACGTCGAGCGAAAAATGCCGCATCAGCGCACCGCTCGCGTAGGTCGGCACGCGCTCGCGAAAACCGCCAAGCAGGCGCGCGAGCGGCAGGTTGAACGCCTTGCCCTTGATGTCCCACAGCGCGATGTCGATCGCCGCCAGCGCCAGCGTGAAAATTCCGCCCGGCCCGCTGTTGCCGGCGGCCGCGCGCAGTTTGGCGATGACCGCTTCGATCTTCAGCGGGTCCTCGCCCATCGTCAGCGCACCCAGCGCGTCGATCGCCACCTTCAGCGCGCCTGTCAGCGCGCCGCCGAAAAAGCTGAAGCCGATGCCTTCGACGCCCTCATCGGTGCCGATCGTGAGCGCGACGAAATCGCGCGTCGCGCCCGGCGTCGAGGGCCCGCCCGCGAGCGGTTCGTCGGCGGGCAGGTTCACGATCTGGCTGTGGATATGGGTGACTTTCATCAGGGTCTCTGGTTGGTTGTGGATATGGGGAAGTGCACTATATAAGAACGCATCTCAAAAATCCAAAGCAGTTTTTGCCGCCGATAAACGCCGATGCTGCGCCGCGGTTACAGCAATTTCAATAACGTCAACGGCACGATGGGCAGCGTAATATGCGAAGCGCGCTTGCGGTCGACGAATACGGTATTGGTCGCGATGCGTTTGGTCTGCGCGCGCCCTTCGGGTTCGCCGGTGTTCGGATTGACGTCGTAGCGCGGGAAATTGCTCGACGAAATATCCAGCCGGATGCGGTGGCCGGCCTTGAAAAGATTGGCGGTCGCGAACGGCTCGATCGCGATTTCATACGCCGTGCCAGGCTTCATCAGCGCCGGCTTTTCCCACGATTTGCGGTAACGGCAGCGCAGAATGCCGTCGCACAGGTTCATCGCGAAGCCGCGCGGGTAGTCGGCGTTCGGCGGATGCACGTCGATCAACTTGGCGGTAAAATCGGTATCGACGCAGTTCGACGCGACAAAGAGCCGCACCGTGATCGGCCCGATCACCGCGACTTCTTCCGCGAGCGGCGGCGTCTCGAACGCGAGCACGTCGTGACGCGCGGCGAGCGGCAGGCCCGGATGGCGCACGCCGAAGAAGCGCGCGTCCTCGCATTGGTCGAATGCGCCGCCTTCGAACACCGGCGCCCCCGAGGTCAGCGGGCCGCCCATCGTCGGCACCGGGTCGGCGGGATCGAAATCGTACGCGCGGGGTGCTGCGTTCGCGGCGGGCCGCGCGGGATCTAGGCGGCCGTCGGCGTGCAAATAGTAATTGGTGAATTTTGCCTGCGGCAGCGGCCAGTCGGCGCCGGCGATCCAGCGGCCGCCGTGATCGAGACGCCCGTCGGCATTGCGGCGACCGGAACCGCCGCCCATCAGGAACAAGCGCACCGCCGGCTCCGCGTCCACGCCGTTGGCCACACCTTTGACCCAATGATCGAACCAGCGCAGGCGAAACGCGCGCCAGTGCGGCGCGAGATTATCGTCGATGGTGGCGGCCGCGCCGAAATCGACGTCGCCCGCATACGTCTTCGCGCGGTCGCCGTGCGTCCATGGCCCCAGGATGAGACGCACCGGTCCGCGCTTTGTTTTGCTCAGCGCAACGTAATTGTCCGTCGCGGTACGCACGTAGGCGTCGTACCAGCTCGACATGTGGATCTGCGGCACGTCGGCAAATTGTTGGTAATAGCCCTCGGCGTAAATTCCAAGCTGCTTCCAGTAGTCGTCGAACGCGCCATGCGTCCACTGCGCGAAGAGGTAATGCTCGTAATCGGGAACCCAGCGCACCGGGGAAAAGCCGGGTTTCCACGGCATGACTTTGAACCACTCGATGAGATTTTCCGCGTCGAGCGCCGCGCGCACGGCGGGATTCGCTTTCGCGAGCGGACTTTCCTTCGCCTGGTTGAACGCCCACGTCACCTGTTTCATCTCGAACGCGCCGCCACTGCGGATGCCGGACAGATAGGCGTTGGAGAACGCGCCGGAGTCGATCACCATTGCGGCGAGCGCCGGCGGGTTCAGGCACGCGAGCGAACCCTGCGTGTGCGCCGCGTACGAAAGTCCCATGGTTGCGACCTTGCCGTTGCACCACGGCTGCGCCGCGAGCCACGCGACGGTGTCGTAGCCGTCCTCGCCATCGCTCAAGTACTTGACGAACTCGCCCTCGGACGCATAGCGGCCGCGGCAATCCTGATAGGCGACGATATAACCCTGGCGCACGAACCACGCCGCCACCTCCGGACGCGAACGCGACGCGGTCATGCCGGCGTCGATTTCGGAGCGAGAGACCTCGGTTTTGCCGTACGGCGTGCGCTCGAGAATGACCGGAAACCTGCCGTCCACCGCCATGCCGCCCAGTGCAGGGCGATAGATGTCGGTCGCGAGTTTGACGCCGTCGCGCATCGCGACCATGACGTCGCGCGCGACGATGAAGTCGTATTCGGCTGGCGGCGGCGATGCGGGTGTAGCCGGATTGGCCATGGGCAATTAGTTTACCAAGGCTTCATTCTGCCGCATCTACGCTCAAGCCGCTGCCGTCCCATTACGCGAACAGCAAGCAAGGTGGAAGGAGGCTCACTCCAGCTTCAGCCCGACCGCCTTCACCAGCAGTGCGTTCGCCGCCATCGAGTCGCGCACAACCACGCGGAATTCTTCCGCCGTGCCGGTGACGACCTCCGTGCCCTGCGCCGCAAGCAGGCTCTTCACCTCCGGGAGATTGGCTGTCTTGATGATGGCCGCGCGCAGCTTGTCGATGATGGGCTTGGGTGTGCCCTTCGGCACCATGAATCCCTGCCACCCGCTGTAATCGAAACCCGGAACGCTTTCAGCGATCGGCGGAATATCGCCCAACAGCGCCGAACGTTTCGGCAAACTGTGGCCCAGCGCGCGCAGGCGACCGCTGTTGACAAACGACATAACCGCCGCGGCCGGCGTCAACGTCCATTGCGATTCGTTGGCGATCACCGATGCGACCGACGCCCCGCCGCCCTTATACGGCACGTGCAACGCTTCGAACTTCGCGGCCTGCATGAAGTACGCGCCGGAAAGATGGCTTTGCGAGCCCGGCCCCGCGGAGGCCATGTTGACCTGCCCCTGCTTGGCCTTGCAGTAGTCAATGAGTCCCTGCACCGATTCCACCGGTATTGCGGGATTTACGACCAGCACATTGGGCGTCACCGCGAACTGCACCACATGATCGTAGTCCTTGACCGGATCGTAAGTGGGCTTCTTCTGCAGCAACACGGCGATCGTCGACGCCGCGGTGGTTGCGCTGATCAGCGTATAGCCGTCCGGTATCGCGGCCTTCGCGATCTCCATGCCGATCACGCCGCCCGCGCCGGCGCGATTGTCGCTGATGACCTGCTGGCCCAGCACTTCGCTCAACTTGCCGGCGATGATGCGGCTCAGCGTGTCCACCGAACTCCCGGGGGCATTCGGTACGATCATGCGGATCGGCCGGTCGGGATAATTCCTGGTGGCGTCCGCGTCTGCGGCATGGCTGGACAACGGGGCGCCGAATGCGGCAAAAGCGCAAACAATCGACGGCAATTTCCGGATTTTCATTTAAGCCTCGCCAGGAAATGACATTGTTTTTGCTGGTGATGATTCTGGCCAGTTTGCAGGAAAAACGCAATCGTGATCCGGTCAGTAATTGTCATACATCAACGCATGCCGGCAGAACGGGCCAGGGAATGACAGCCACCGGAGTTTTCTGCTATCTTCGACCCGGATCGTCAGCAATCAACCGAAGGAAATACACATCATGATTTACAACGACCGCGGGCTTTCCGAAGACCAGCGCATGATGCGCGACGCATGCCGCGCTTTCGTCGATGACTTCGTCTCCCCGTTCATACGCAAAAACTGGCAACGCGAATGGAGCATGACGCCGGACGACCGCCTGCCGCGGGAAATCCTCGAGCAGGCGCACCGCATCGGCATCCGCACCCTCGGCGTCCCCGAGGAATTCGGCGGCACGCCGCTCGATGCGCAGACCGAGGTGCGGACATTCGCGATGATCGCCGAGGAAATCGCGCGCGGCGACGCCGGTCTTTCCGACAAGCTCGTGCAGATCTGGAAGGTCTCGGTGCTGCTGCGCAACGTGGCGCCGCGCCACCTCCAGGAGCGCTGGTTCCCGCGCGTCGCGGAAGACCCGACCTTCCTGCTCGCGCACTGCCTCACCGAGCCGCGCGGCGCCTCCGACCGCTGGCTTCCTTACGACGTGCCCGAAGCCATGATGCACACCAAGGCCGAGCTTAAGGGCGACCGGTGGGTAATCAACGGCCGCAAGCAGTTCATCAGCAACGGTTACGACGCGAAGCTCTACGTTGTTTACGCCACGACCAAACCCGGCGCCGGCATGACCAAGGGCACGTCGAGTTTCCTCGTGCCGCGCGACACACCGGGGCTTACGGTAGAGCGCTGCAACGAGACACTCGGCGGGCGCTTCATGAACAACGGCGAAATTGCGTTCGCAGACTGCGCCGTGCCGCAAGACCATTGCCTCGTGCAGGACACTGCGCTCACCAAGGCGGGCGTCTATTTCCGTCCCGGCAAAATTATCCAGGCGGCGAAGAACCTCGGCATCGCGGTTGCCGCGTTCGAGAAGACCGCCGACTACGTGCAAAACTACGTGCAGGGCGGACGCCCGCTGATCAAGCACCAGGCGGTCGCCATCCGGATGGCGGAAATGGCCACCAAGATATGCGCCGTCAGGTCGCTGCTCAACGAAGCGTCGCGCGCGGTCGATGAAGGCGCGCCGGAAACCGAAGCGCTTGTCAATATGGCCAAGCTGTTCGCCTCCGAGGAGGTGTTCAAGGTCTGCCAGCACGCAGTCGAGCTGCACGGCGGCAACGGCATCATGCTTGACTTCGGCATCGAGAAACTGCTGCGCGATGCGGCGGTGTTCCTGCACATGGACGCCACCGTCGACATCTCGAAGTTCAAGATCATCAAGGCCATGTTCCCCGACACGGCGGGCAAATACGCGGGGCCAGAGCAGTAGCACACCTGCGCGCAGGCGCCGGAACCGCGGTCCGGCAATCGGCGATTGAGCGGGGCGGCGGCGCTACTGGGGCTTCAGCCCGATGTCCCTGATGAGTTGCTGATAGCGCACGTATTCCGACTTCAGCAGTTTCGCGAAACCGCCAGGCGTCGTATCGTCAACGAGTTCCGCACCCTGGCGCGCGAATTTTTCTTTGGTGTCCGGCTCGCGCAGGATTTTCACCACGTCGGCATTCACCTGATCGATCACCTTGCGCGGCGTACCGGCGGGCGCGAGGATGCCGAACCAGGCATCGGACTGGGCTCCCGGCAGGCCCGCCTCCGCGACCGTCGGCAGATCAGGGAAGGTCGCGCTGCGCTGGGCGCTCGTGACGGCGATTGCGCGCAGCTTGGGGTCGCCGCGCAGCATGGTGAGCGATGCCGGCACGGTAAAGACCGTATAGTGCACGCGGCCAGCGGCCATTTCGGTCATCACGTCGGGCAGCACCTTGAACGGCACATGCACGACGCTGATGCCCGCGGCGCGGTTCAGAATCTCGGGCGCGGTATGCGACAACGTCCCGAAGCCGACCGAAGCGTAATTGAACTGCCCGGGTTTCGGCTTGATCATCGCCACCAGCTCCTGCAGCGTTTTTGCCGGCACCGTCGGCGCCACGATCACCACATTCGGCAGCGTCGCGACCTCGATGACGGCGGCAAAGTCCTCGACCGGGCGGTACGGCGCGTTCACCTGCAGCAGCGTGCCGACGATATGCGGCGGCGCCACCATCACAAGCGTGTAGCCGTCTGGGCTCGCCTTGGCAACGATGCCGCTGCCGATGAGCCCGCCCGCGCCCGGCCGGTTGTCAACGACGACCTGCTGCTTGTAGACATCCGACAAGCGCTGGCCGAGCGTGCGCGCCAGAAAATCGCTCGCGGTGCCGGGCGGCAGCGGCACGATCATGCGAACCGGCTTGTCCGGATAGGTTTGCGCGAAAACAGTTGTCGCCGCCAGCAATATAGCCGCGCCCACCGCAGTCCGCGCGCGCGCAAGACTCGTTGTCATGGTTACTTTCTCCTCCTGATTTGCAAGGCGGTAACGCCGTCGCATATCAATTGCCGCGCCGCTCGCTCCGCTGGCTTCGAGCATGGTAGATTATCGGCTGTTGCCGCACAATCACTAACGCAACCGTTCCTGCCCGCCGCGACCGGCCCGCATTCATTCCGGAGACCCGCATGGCCATCACCTTCAACGAGAGCACCGTCGCGGCTGAACCGTTCGGCGTGAACGCCAAGCGGCAGCGTCTGTTAACCGAAGCGCGCGTCACCGGCACCCGGATCCTGCTCGACCGCCTGTCGCTGGGCGCGGGCGCGGTCATCGAGCTCGCAGTGCCCGCGGGCAGCCTCGCCTGGTTCCAGATGCTCGACGGCACGGCGACGCTCGCCCGCAAGGACGGCAACGAACAACTGACGCCAAGTCACATCGTGTTTCTGCCGCCGGCGTTTCGCGGCACGCTGACCTGCGGCGCAAGTGCGGCGCTGCTTTATGCGGAAGTGCCGAACGCGGCGAGCCACGATGTGGATTTCGCGGCGCATCCGCCGCAATTCCGCGTCGTTGACTGGACGCGCGAGCCGGTGCTCGATTCGGAGCACGACGCGCGCAAGCGCATTTACGTGGTGACGCCCAAGCTCTTCGGCACCAAGGCTTTGAAAGGCGAGATGATCATCTACCCGCCCGGCACCGAAGCATCCAACCATCATCATGAAGGCGCCGAGCATTTCATGTATGTGACGAATGGCCACGGCACCGCATTTGCGAACGAAAGCCCGCTGCCCGTGCGCAAGGGCGACCTTATTTATTACGCCGACCGCGAGCGCCACTACCTGAAGAACGACGGCAGCGAGGACATGATTTTCGTCGAGTTCTTCGTGCCCGGCGAATACAAAACGATCTGGGTGCCCGGCGCGCCGGTGTGCACGTGGACACCCACCGGCAGAAGCATCAGCGGCGAGAAGCCCGTGCGCGAAATCGGCCGGCACAGCTCCGCGCACACCGCAAGCCCGCAGGACGTCTGATGTTCAACGCCAGCGCACGGCGCAGCCTGCATGTCGCCGCGTGTCTCGCAATGCTGCTGAAAGGCGCAGCGTGCTGGGCGCAAGCGCCGCAGGCCGCCGATCCGCGCGTGATCATCGACCGCCTCGACCCGGGTTACAAGCAGTTCAACGCGGTCGGCGTGGTGTATCCGATCGCGCAGACCGACGGATTGCTTGTCATGAGCAAGCACCGCGGCACGGGCGCCATGATTTCACCCTGCCACGTGTTGACGAATTACCACGTTGCGTTTGAAGCGAGCCGCAGGGAAGTCCTGTTCGAAGCCGGACAGCGCACCGGCAAAGCCGCCGGTTTCGCCTACAAGGCGGTCGGCCGGATTCTCGACGCTGGCGCCTTTTGGGCGGAACGCGATACGGTTGATGACTGGGCGCTCGTGAAGCTCATCGAGCCGAAGACCGGCAGGAGCAGTAATCTCGGCGAGCGGGTGGGCTATTTTCAGTTCGTGGCGGCGCTCCCCGCTGCGATCATGGACA
>JANNPG010000532.1:0-2699 GCA_031399805.1 Betaproteobacteria bacterium
CACCGGGCGCCTTGCCATCACCAATTCTGGCTGCAACGCATACGTGTTTCACTATGTTAGGCACTCTCAACCGCGTATTTACTTTCCATGGCGACCGTCCAGCGTGCAATCGGATAGCAGTAGGAAAAAAAGAGCAGCAACACGAAGCCGTAGAAAGGCATCAGGAGCTCAGGGCGATTTTCCGAGCTCAGTGCGTCGCCCGTGAGCGTCATCACTTCCTGCACGCCGACCACCGACGCGAGCACCGTGCCGACCGCCAGTATGCAATAGACATTCATCCACGGCGGCAGCATGCGCTTGACGCCCTGCGGCAGGATGATCATCCACAGCGTCTGGCGGCGCGTGAAAGCAAGCGAGTAGGCGGATTCCCATTGCCCGGTCGGAATCGACTGGATCGCGCCGCGCACGATCTCGGACACGTTGGCCATTACCGGCAGCGATAGTCCCAGTGTTGCTTTCATCCAGTCCGGAAACGGCACAGTGACGCCAAACAGCGTGAACTTGAACGGCAGCAGGAACATGCAATAGAAGAGCAGTACGAGCCACGGCGCATTGCGGAAGAAATGGGTCGCAAACCAGGCGCCTTTGCGCACTGGCCGCAGGAGCGAGATCTGCGCAAGCCCGAGGAACATGCCGAAGAACGTGCCGATCGCCATCGCCAGAAAGCTGATCGCAACATTGAAAGCGAAACCCTTGACGATCAGCGGCGTCCATTTCCACAGCGTGGCCAGCACCGACGGATGGCCGCTTGCAGCCTGCGCCTGCGCGATGCCGATGCTCGCGATGAAGCACGCGGCAAGCATCAGCCCGAGCGCCGGCGACAGCGTAAGCCACATGGCCCCGCGGTCGCCGCGGGCCAGTGCGTTCGCGCGGTCGAGTGCCGCGGTGTTGAGCACCGGCAGATCGGTTGCGGTAATAATGGATTGAAATCCGCGCGTGTGCATGACTACCCGCTTAGACATTCCCGAAGCCCGGTACCCGCATCGCGTTTTCCCACTTATGCATGAGCCACACCAGGATGCCGACGAGGCTCACGTAACAAATCAGCAGCACGTTCATCATTTCCGGCACGTTGACCGAATCCGACCAGATCTGGTTGGACACGTACAACATTTCGGGCACTGCAATCGCATAGGAAATGCTGGTGGTCTTGACGAGGTTGACGAGGTTGTTGTTGAGCGCCGGCAGGCTGATGCGGAAGGCGAGCGGCAGCACGATCAGCACGTACGCGCGCAGCCGCGAGAAGCCGAGCGACTCCGCGGCCTCGACCGTGGCGCGCGGCACGGCTTCAATGCCGGAACGGAAAATCTCGACGTTGAAGGCGCCGGCGTAAAGCGACAACGCGAAAATCGCCCACTGCATGTTGGTGACGAGCGGCTCGCCGCCGGCCGCCTTGATCCAGTGGCCGACGCCGAAATAAAAGAAATACAACTGTACGAGCGGAGGCGTGTTGCGGAAGAACTGGATGTACCAGTAGACGATTTTGCGCGTGAGACCGAGGCGGGAGCCCTGCAGCCAGGCACCGGCGACGCCGATCGCAACCGACAGGATGACGCAGGCGAACGCGAGTTTGAGTGTGGTGAAAAAGCCGTTGACGAATCGGTTGCGGTCGAAGCCGTCGTAGAAAATGGTGAGATTGATGCCGGTCGCGTCGTAGAGCCAGCGGAACCAGTCGAAGAACTCCTGCATATGCGTCCCGGGAAACCAAAGAAAAGGGCGCGGTGCGCGCCGCGCCCTGTGCCGGTTGCCGTAAGGTTATTTTTTGCCCTTGTATTCGGCGTTCATTTTAAGGACGAAGCCGGTGTTTGAGAGGCCGTATTTTTTCTCGAGCGTGACCAGCAGTCCGCTGCGGTGCCAGTCGGCGATCGTATTCGACATCATTTTGTAGAACGATTCTTCGCCGAGCTTGACCGCGAGGCCCCACGGGTCATCAAGGATGGTCTTGAACGGCATCTCGTAGTCTTTCCACTCGGCTTCGAGCAGGTTGGCCATGATCAGCGTGTCGTCATAGACGAACCCCACGCAGTTATTGCCTTTCAACGCGCTGTAGACCTCGGCGGTGCCCTTGAACGCGACGATGTCGGCGCCGTAGTCCAGCTGGATCTGCTTGTTGTACCACGCGCCCTGGATCATGCACACCTTCCTGCCCTTCAGGTCGGCCCACTCCTTCAGCTTGGCCGCTTTAGGCGTGAGGATGTTCACGCCCGATGAGTAATAGGAGGGTTCAACGATGTAAACCACCTTGCGGCGGTCGGGCTTGTCGTTCATGGTCGCGATCATGAGATCGATCTTGCCCTGCTCGAGAAACTGCATGCGGTTGGACGACACGACGGGCACGATTTCGAGCTTGACGCCGAGACGTTTCGCGACGTCAGCCGCGAGATCGGGTTCGATGCCGATGATCGCGCCGCTCGGGTCGCGAAAACCGTACGGCTTGTAATCGGCCTTGACGCCGACGATCAGCGTGCCGCGTTTCTTGATGTCGTCGAGCGCATTCTGCGCGCGCGCCGGCGCTGCAACCAATGCCGCGATGACAGCGATCAGGCCGAGATGAAATAGGCGGGACATGGAACCTCCTCTGAAGTGGGTGGAACTGCCTGAAGCGAAAGCCGTGCCACTGTAGCACAGTCGAAAAGCGCGCGACAAACGTCCCCCAGGGGACTTCCTCCGGGGGGTAGCGGACGCGTCCCCCCCCGCCC
>JANNPG010000557.1:0-8051 GCA_031399805.1 Betaproteobacteria bacterium
CGTGCGGGCCAGTTGCGCCAGCGCACGCCGGCGGACTACGTGATCGGATACCGCAGCGTGAAATTGCGCGACGGCGCCGAAGAATGGTTCGTCGCGGCGCGCTTCAAGCTGCCGCGCGGCGACGGCGTGAAATCGCGCGCGACGATCAAAGAGCTGCTCGAGCGCCGCATCGCGACCCAGCCGCTCGAGATCCCGAACGCGGGGTCGGTGTTCCGCAATCCGCCGAACGATTACGCGGCGCGCCTGATCGAAGCGTGCGGACTGAAGGGGCACGCGCGTGGCGGCGCCATGATTTCCGCCAAACACGCGAATTTCATCGTCAACACCGGGCACGCGCGGGCCGCCGACATCGAAGCGCTGATCGAATTGGCGCACGGCGCCGTCGAACAGAAATTCGGCATCGATCTCGAACGCGAAGTGCGGATTGTCGGGGAGGCGGCATGAACACTCCTCACGCCTCATGCTTCACGCCTCACGATCTTGGCAAGGTCGCGGTGCTGATGGGGGGGCAATCGTCGGAACGGGAAATTTCGCTGATGTCGGGCAACAATGTTCTCGCCGGGCTGCGCCGCAAAGGTGTGGATGCGCACGCCTTCGATCCGGCGCAGCGCCCGGTGTTCGAACTGGCGAGCGGCGGCTACGCGCGCGCCTTCATTGCGCTGCCGGCCGCTACGGCGAAGACGGCACGGTGCAGGGCGCGCTCGAGTTGATGCAGATCCCGTATACGGGCAGCGGCGTGATGGCCTCCGCGCTGTGCTTCGACAAGCTGCGCACCAAGCTCGTGTGGCTCGCCACCGGAATTCCGACGCCGCGGCACGTGGTGCTGACGGCCGCCAGCGATTGGGCGGCGGTGGCGAAAAATCTCGGGCTGCCGTTGATCGTAAAGCCGGCGCATGAAGGTTCGAGCATCGGGCTCACCAAGGTCGTGTCGATCGAAAAAATCGCGGCTGCTTACGAACTCGCGGCCCGCTGCGACACGCTGGTGATTGCCGAGGAGTTCATCGCCGGACGCGAACTGACCGCCGCGTTCCTCGACGATCGCGCTTTGCCGTTGATCCGGATCGAAGCGCCCGAGGGCAACTACGACTACCAGAACAAATACTTCAGCGACGACACGCAATACCACTGCCCGTGCGGATTGCCGGCCGCCGAGGAGCAGGCACTGCAGGCGATGGTCATGCGCGCGGCCGCGACGCTGGGCTGCGCCGGCTGGGGACGCGCCGACCTGATGTTGCGCGACGACGGAGGCGCGTTCCTGCTTGAAATGAACACCTCGCCGGGCATGACCGGGCATTCGCTGGTGCCGATGGCGGCGCGCGCGGCCGGCATCGAATTCGATGAACTGGTGTTGAGAATCCTGGAGTTGGCCCATGTGGGATAGGCCCGACATCCTCGACGGCATGGCGAACGCGCTGTTCGCGGCGGCGTTCCTCATGATCATTTACGTGACGGTGCACCACGTCATGCGGCTGCCGGCGTTTCCGCTGCGTGAAGTGCGCGTCACGACTGAACTCGCGCACGTGACGCCGGACCAGGTCGAGACGATAGTCACGCGCGAACTGCAGGGCAATTTCTTCACCCTCGACCTCGAGCGCGCGCGCGCCGGATTCGAGAAATTGCCATGGGTGCGCAAGGCGAACGTGCGCCGCCAGTGGCCGGACCGCCTTGAAGTCGCGCTTGAAGAACACGTCCCGCTCGGGCGCTGGGGCAGTGCCGAACTCATCAACACATTCGGCGAGCCATTTGCCGCCGCCTACGACCCCACGTTGCCGCTGTTCGTCGGCCCGCCCGGCAGCGCCAAGGAAATCGCCATTCAGTACGGCTATTTTCAGCGCAGCCTTGCCGCGATCGGCTTGTCGCCGGTGCAGGTCCAGGTTTCCGCGCGCCGCGCGTGGCGCGTGCGGCTCGCGAGCGGCCTCACGATTGAACTCGGGCGCGAACACGTCGAGGCGCGCCTTGATCGGTTCGTCGCGGTCTATGCGCGTACCGTCGGCCGCCTGCAGCGCGCAGTGAGCTACGTCGATCTGCGCTACCCGAACGGATTTGCCGTCGGCATCCCCGAACTCGGACACGAACAAGCGGACCCGCCGCGCGACCGCAAGCCCGCGCGCGCCACCGGATGACAGTGAAGAGGAATTGATGAGCAAGGCGAAAGAAACGAAGAACCTGGTCGTCGGTCTCGACATCGGCACCTCGAAGATCGCGGCGATCGTCGCGGAAGTGAAGCCGGACGGCAGCTTCGAGGTCATCGGTATGGGCAGCCATCCGTCCAAAGGCCTGCGCAAAGGGGTGGTCGTCAATATCGAGGCCACCGTCAACGCGATCCAGCGCGCGCTGGAGGAGGCCGAGTTGATGGCCGATTGCAAGATCCGGGAGGTCTATACCGGCATCGCGGGCAGCCATATCAAAAGCATCAATTCGCGCGGCATGGTGGCGATCAAGGACAAGGAAGTGACGCAACAGGACGTCGAACGCGTGATCGAGACCGCCAAAGCGATCCCGATTCCGACCGACCAGCAGGTGCTGCACATTCTGAACCAGGAATTCATCGTCGACGGTCAGGGCGACGTGCGCGAGCCGCTCGGCATGAGCGGCGTGCGCCTCGAAGTCAACGTGCATATCGTCACCGGCGCCGTATCGGCGGCGCAGAACATCGTCAAGTGCGTGCGCCGCTGCGGGCTCGACGTGCGCGACCTCGTCCTGCAGCCGCTGGCTTCGGCGACGGCGGTGGTATCGGAGGACGAGAAGGATCTGGGCGTGTGTCTGGTCGATATCGGCGGCGGCACCACCGACATTGCGATCTTTACGCAGGGCGCGATCCGCCACACCGGCGTGATCCCGATCGCGGGCGACCAGATCACCAACGACATCGCGATGGCGCTGCGCACGCCGACCAAGGATGCGGAGGACATCAAGCGCCGGTTCGGCTGCGCGTTAAAGCAGCTCGCCGATCCGCAGCACATGGTGGAAGTGCCGGGCATCGGCGAACGCAGCGCGCGGCAGTTGTCGCGCCAGACGCTCGCCGAAGTGATCGAGCCGCGCATCGAAGAACTCTATTCGCTCGTGCAGGCGGACCTGCGCCGCTCGGGTTACGAAGAACTGCTGTCGTCGGGGATCGTGCTTACCGGCGGCTCAAGCTCGATGCAGGGCATGGTCGAGCTGGGGGAAGAGATTTTTCATATGCCGGTGCGCATCGGCCAGCCGCAATACCGCGGCGGCCTGTCGGAAGTCGTGCGCAACCCGCGCTACGCGACCGCCGTCGGCCTCTTGATGATCGGCGTGCAGCGGCAGCGCCAGCACGACCTCGCGCAAGCGCAACTCGGGTCGCTCGCGGGACTGGTCGAGCGCATGAAAAGCTGGTTCAGGGGAAATTTTTGAGGGGCACGCATAGGGGTAGCAACGGGGCACGGGAATCCGGCATCAATGAGGTTGGCAAATTGCAGTATTCGTTTTTACTTTAGTCACAGGAGGCAATTATGTTTGAAATCATGGAAGTTCCGTCGCAGGAAGCGGTAATCAAGGTGATCGGGATCGGCGGCTGCGGAAGCAATGCGGTCGATCACATGATCGCCTACGGCGTCAAAGGCGTGGAGTTCATCTGCGCCAACACCGACATGCAGGCGTTAAAACGCTCGCAGGCGCGCACCCAGCTGCAACTCGGGCCGGAGATCACCAAGGGTCTGGGCGCGGGTGCGAATCCCGATGTCGGGCGCCAGGCGGCGCTCGAGGATCGCGAGCGCATCATCGATCTCATCGGCGGCGCCGATATGCTGTTTTTGACGGCGGGCATGGGCGGCGGCACCGGCACGGGGGCAGCACCAGTGGTCGCGGAGATCGCGCGCGAACTGGGCATCCTGACGGTCGCGGTGGTCACCAAGCCGTTCGCATTCGAGGGCAAGCGGCAGCGCATCGCGCAGGAGGGGCTCGAGGCGTTGTCGCAACAAGTTAATTCGCTGATCGTGATTCCGAACGACAAGTTGATGCAGGTCCTCGGCAACCAGGTCACGCTCGACGAAGCGTTTCGCGCCGCCAACGACGTGCTGCACGGCGCGGTCGCCGGCATCGCGGAGATCATCAGCTGTCCGGGCATGATTAACGTCGACTTTGCCGACGTGAAAACCGTGATGTCGGAAACCGGCATGGCGATGATGGGCTCGGCCAAGGCGGCCGGCACCGATCGCGCGCGCATGGCGGCGGAGCAGGCCGTCGCATGCCCGCTGCTCGAGGACATCGACATTGCCGACGCGCGCGGCGTGCTGGTCAACATCTCGGCGAGCAAATCGCTTTTCCAGTTGCAGGAGATGTACGACGTCATGGATGTGATCAAGGCGTTCGCGGCGGAATCGGCGACCGTGATCGCGGGCACCGTTTACGATGACGCGCTGGGGGACGAATTGCGCGTGACGATCGTCGCGACCGGGCTCGGTAAGGCGCATGCGCGCATGCAGCCCAAACCGCTGCAGGTGGTGCAGGCTACCGGCACGGACGGCGTGATGGCGGCCGGCAACGTGAACTACGAGGAACTCGATCAGCCGGCCGTGATCCGGCGCAACCGCAACCAGACCGTCGAAGCGATGCGCAATTCCGGCGTCGAAATGCTGGATATTCCGGCGTTCCTGCGCAAGCAAGCCGACTGAATCCCATGCAGGGTCCGGATGATTGTTTACTTATGGAGGCCGACTTCGTTAATTAGCCTATGCAATGGCCACGGACGTCACGGCGGGCGCGTTTTGTTCGCGCAAATGGTTGTAGTCGCAGCCGAATAAGCCAGTGACGTCGCGGCACGGTTGGCGGCGGCTGCCGGTTTTTTCCGGTTGCACGCCTATCGTGATAAAATTCGTTTTCAAGAAGCATAAGAATCAAAGAGTTAATTCGTGATCAAGCAACGCACTCTCAAAAACATCATCCGTGCCACTGGCGTCGGCTTGCATACCGGCGAGAAGGTCTATCTCGCCTTGCGTCCGGCCGCGCCGGACACCGGCGTCGTGTTCCGTCGCGTCGATCTGCCGCAGCCGGTCGATATCAAGGCTGATCCCTACTTTGTCGGCGACACGCGGTTGTCATCGTGTCTCGAGCGGGGCGGCGTGCGCGTATCGACGGTCGAGCACCTGATGTCGGCGCTCGCGGGGCTGGGCATCGACAACGTGTATGTCGACGTGTCCGCGGGCGAAGTGCCGATCATGGACGGCAGCGCCGGCCCGTTCGTATTTCTGCTGCAATCGGCGGGCGTCGAAGAGCAGGCAGCGGCAAAAAAATTCATCCGCATTCTGAAAACCGTTGTGGTCACCGACGGCGACAAATCCGCGCGATTCGAACCGCACAACGGCTTCAAGATCGAGTTCAGCATCGATTTCGATCATCCGGTGTTCGAGAATTCCGCCAAGTCGGTGTGCGTTGATTTTGCAACCACCTCGTATATCAAGGAAGTCAGCCGCGCGCGTACTTTCGGGTTCATGCACGAAGTCGAGTGGATGCGCGGGCAGGGCCTGGCGCTGGGCGGCTCGCTTGACAACGCAATCGTGCTCGATGAATATCGCGTGCTCAATAACGACGGCCTGCGTTACGACGACGAGTTCGTCAAGCACAAGGTGCTCGACGCGATCGGCGACCTCTACCTGCTCGGCCACCCGGTCATCGGCGCATTCGCCGCGCACAAATCCGGCCACGCGCTCAACAACAAGCTGCTGCGCAGCCTGCTCGAACAGAAGGACGCGTGGGAATACGTGAGCTTCGAGCGGGCTGAAGACGCGCCCGCGTTCGTCGCGTCGACCCAGCCCGTGTTGGCCTGATCGTTATTTCACGGCCCGCCTTTCACGGCCCGCCGGCCCGGAGTCGGTGCACCGACGGAATCCCGGAATCCTGCGCCGGTTTACGGCGAAGACCTCATGCTAGTCCTGCGAATCGTCGGTTTTCTCATCCTGATCACCATCGGCTCGTCGCTGGTGATGTTCCTGCTGACGCGGAACCGGCGTTACGTTACCTTCGCCTGGCAGGTCCTCAAATACGGCATGGTGATGGCGATCATCGTGCTGACCTTCATATTGTTCGAGCGGCTGGTGCTGGTGATTTGAGGTCGCACGGCGATTCACTTGCGAACGCGTTGCCGCGCGGCCAGCCGGGTTAGCGCCAGCTTAAGGGGGGAGTCTTCGAGCTGTTCGGCCAGATGCTCTAAATGCTCAATCGTTTCAATGCTTAAGCGCTTGGGCTCGCGTTTTGCCGCAGCGGCGGTAGCGGTCTGTCTGACTTGCACTTCAATACGGATTGCAGTAATCTCGCTGCGCTGTTTCTGGTAAGCAGTTAACAATCTAGCGGCGAGCTGCTTCAGTTTGGCGGCAATCGCGGCATTTTCCGCCAACAGGGTGAGGGTTCCATCGCGCAACTCTTTGACGCAGCAGGCTTGTGTCAATTCCGGTGGCGCGATGTTCAGCAGTATCCGGTGCAGTTCGGCGATGCGCTGAGCGTCCTGGGTCAACGAACGCAAGCGGTCCGACGAATTGAGATAGAAATCGATCTTGTGCGCCGGCATGGCTGAGATTGTGGGGCAACGATGAATATTATTCTAGTTTCCGGGAAACTGGCGCGGGCGCGGACGATCACGCTGTCGCTGCCTCACCTGGTATTTGGCGGGGCGGCGGGGCTCTTGGGCGTGCTCGTCCTCGGGTTCGCGCTGCAGTATCTGGTACTGCGGTATGCGCCCAGTCTCAACGGCCCTCTGCTGAACGACCTGATTTTGAGCGCGCAGCAGGAACAGAACGAGAAGTCGGAAAACTATCTGCGCGAAAACCTGAGCGCTCTCGCCTCCAAGCTCGGTCAGATGCAGGCGCAGTTGCTGCGCCTCGACACGCTCGGCGAGCGGCTGGCCAAGACCGCCGGCTTCAAGCCGCAGGAATTCATGTTCGACCAGCCGCCCGGACGCGGCGGCGCGGTATCAACCCTCCCCGCGTACGATTTATCGCTCGGCGATATAAACCGCCAGGTCGATCTATTGACGAAGCAGATGGACGACCGCACCGACAAGCTCGGCATCCTCGATACGCTGATGTTAGTCGACAGCGCAAAGAAGAAATTGCTGCCGTCGGTGATGCCGGTCGAAGGCGGCTGGTATTCGTCGAACTACGGCTGGCGAATTGATCCCTTCAACAGCATGCGCGCATTTCATGAAGGCATGGATTTCATGGCCGAGGTCGGTACACCGGCACGCGCGGCCGCCGGCGGCGTGGTCGCCTACTCCGATTTCCACTCTCAGTATGGTAATATGGTCGAGATTGATCACGGCAACGAGTTGATCACTCGTTACGCGCATTTGTCGAAACTTCTGGTCAAAGTGGGCGACGTTGTGCTCCGCGGCGGGACCATCGGCCAAGTTGGCAGCACCGGCCGCGCCACCGGGCCGCATCTGCACTTCGAGGTCCGTCAGAACGGTGCGCCGCTCAATCCCGTGCGCTTTCTCCGCTTGCCCGGTTAGCGCGCTTAGCGCGCTTCAAGATTGCAATTAGGAGGGGGTGGGGTGTTTCCCCACCCCCTTTTATTTAGGTGTAACGGTACTCATGATTAAAGTTCTGCTCAAGAAAATATTCGGTAGCCGCAACGAGCGGCTGTTGCGCCAGTACATGCATGCGGTGCGCGCGGTCAACGCGTTTGAGCCGGTCATCGCGAAACTGACGGACGCGGCCCTGCAGGCCAAGACCGCCGAGTTCAAGGAGCGCATCGCCCGCGGCGTCAGTCTCGACGAGATCCTGCCGGAGGCCTTCGCGGTCTGCCGCGAGGCCTCGCGGCGCGTGCTTGGCATGCGCCATTACGACGTGCAGCTGGTCGGCGGCATGGTGCTGCATTCGGGGCGCATTTCCGAAATGCGCACCGGCGAAGGCAAGACCCTGACGGCGACGCTGGCCGTGTATCTGAATGCGATTCCCGGCAAGGGCGCGACCATGCTCCTCACGGCACAGTGCCCGCTGATTATGGCCCCCGCTATGGACGGAGGGATGTGGACCCATCCATCCGTCACAGAACATGTACGCACGTTACGTGCGAGGGGAACGATCGTGGTGAAT
>JANNPG010000576.1:0-2269 GCA_031399805.1 Betaproteobacteria bacterium
CTTCACCAAGGGTGCGGACGTCGGCGCCGACCTCGTAGGCAAGGTCGAGGCCGGCATTCCCGAAGACGACCCGCGCAACCCCGCAGTGATCGCCGACAACGTTGGCGACAACGTGGGTGACTGTGCTGGCATGGCAGCCGACTTGTTCGAGACTTATGCGGTCACCATCATTGCGACGATGCTGCTCGGCTCGCTGATCCTTAAGAATTACGCGGCCAACGCGGTCGTGTATCCGCTCGTGCTGGGCGGCTTTTCGATCATTGCCTCGATCATCGGCTGCATGTTCGTCAAAGCCACTCCCGGCCAGAAGATCATGAACGCGCTGTACAAAGGCCTGATCGTCGCTGGCGTGCTCGCGCTTATCGCATTTTATCCAATCACGGCGTACATGATGGGAGACGTCGGCGCAAAGTATCCGGAATTGTCGGTCATGCGTTTATATGGCGCCGCCGTAGTCGGCCTCGTGCTGACGGGACTGCTTGTATGGATCACCGAATACTACACCGGCACCGAATACGCGCCGGTGCGTTACGTCGCGCAAGCCTCGACGACGGGGCATGCCACCAACATCATCGCCGGTATCGCTGTTTCGATGAAATCGACCGCTTACCCCGTGCTGTTCGTGTGCGGCGCGATCTGGGCGTCGTACACGCTGGCCGGCCTCTACGGCATCGCGATTGCCGCGACGTCCATGCTATCGATGGCCGGCATTATCGTCGCACTCGACGCGTACGGCCCGGTCACCGACAACGCCGGCGGCATTGCGGAAATGGCGAAAATGCCGGATTCGGGTACGCGCCATTACCGATCCGCTCGACGCCGTTGGCAACACGACCAAAGCGGTGACCAAGGGCTATGCAATCGGTTCTGCGGGGCTCGCCGCGCTCGTGCTGTTTGCAGACTTCACCCACGCGCTCGAAGCCGCGCACAAGGCGGTGCCGTTCAGTCTGTCCGAACCCGCCGTCATCATTGGGCTCTTCATCGGCGGCCTGATCCCGTTCCTGTTCGCCTCGATGGCGATGGAAGCGGTCGGCCGCGCGGCGGGCTCCGTGGTGGTTGAAGTACGCCGCCAGTTCAAGGAAATCAAAGGCATCATGGAAGGCACCGCGAAGCCTGATTACTCGAAGGCGGTTGACCTCCTGACCAAGGCCGCGATCAAGGAAATGATGATCCCGTCGCTGCTGCCGGTGCTGGCGCCGGTGATACTGGCGCTGGTCATGCGGCTGGCGATGGGCGCGGAAGCCGCGCGCATGGCGGTCGGCGGCATGCTGATGGGCACGATCGTCACCGGCCTCTTCGTCGCGATATCCATGTGTACCGGCGGCGGCGCGTGGGACAACGCCAAGAAATACATCGAGGAAGGTAACCATGGCGGCAAAGGTTCCGACGCGCACAAAGCGGCGGTCACGGGCGACACCGTAGGCGATCCGTATAAGGACACCGCCGGCCCCGCCGTGAACCCGCTGATCAAAATCATCAACATCGTCGCGCTGCTGATTGTGCCGTTGCTGTAATGAAATATTCGCTCGCTGAACGCAAGATCGTCACCAAAGGCGACTACTGGATAGCGCCCAACGCCACCGTGATCGGCTCGGTGGTGCTCGAAAACAACGCCAGCCTCTGGTTCAACGTCGTCGTGCGCGCCGACAACGACACCATCACCATCGGCGAGAACTCGCAGGTGCAGGATGGCTCCGTGCTGCATGCCGACCCCGGGTTTCCGCTGACGCTGGGGAAAAACGTGAGCGTCGGTCATCTGGTGATGCTGCATGGATGCACCATAGGCGACGGCAGTCTCATTGGCATCAAAAGCGTGATACTTAACGGCACCGTTATCGGCAAGAACTGCCTGATTGGCGCCAATACGCTGATCGCGGAGGGTAAAACGATACCCGACGGATCGATGGTGCTGGGTTCGCCCGGCAAGGTGGTGCGCCAGCTGTCGCCCGAGGAGATCACCCGCATCAATCACACCGCGGATCACTACGTGGCGAATTTCAAGCGCTACAAGGCCGGCCTCAAGCCCGAGCCGTGATCAAATTCGGCTTCAGGATCAAAACCCGCGGCGGCATGGTTGTCGACAACCTGCTCGTTTCAGCGCGCGACCGCGCGGAGGCCGAACAAAAACTCAACCAGATTTACCAGCGCTGCGAGGTCATCGAATGCCACGAACTGCGGCAGCAGGTCAAGGAGGAAGGGTTTGACCTCGAAAGCGCGATCAACCTGATCGGCAAGGAAACGGACCCGGATCCCCCGGCCAAGACCTAAC
>JANNPG010000593.1:0-5794 GCA_031399805.1 Betaproteobacteria bacterium
CTCGTGGTGCTGACAGTGTGGGCAATGGCGATGGCCGCAGGAGTGTGGCACCAGTTTCTGATGCTCGCATCCTGTGCATTTGACCTGCATCATGGGGCTGGCCTGCGTGCGGCACTGTTTCATCGCCGCAAGTGCCCGATAGTGCTCAGACGTTAGTCGGTCTCGGTATTGCGCCAGGAAGTCTGCCTCGAAGGTTTCGATGACTGTAGCAAGGCGGATCATTTGACCTGCCCCCAGGTGATGGTGAAGCCATCCATCAGCGCGTTGATCCGGTCGAGGGCGTGGTGCTTGGTCTGGTCGGTCAGATGAGTATATCGGGCGGTGGTGAGTATGGAGTGATGGCCGAGGAATTTCTGTACCTCGATCAGATCGATACCGGCCTCGATCAGGTGGGTTGCATAGCTGTGGCGCAAGCTGTGTGGCGTGATCTTTTTTTTAGGCCGCAGGCCGTGACCACCTTTTGCAAGGTGGTTTGCACGCCGCCACGATCCATGTACGTGGTGGCAGTCGCCGCGCTCTTCAAACCGCCGTGGCGACTGGGAAACAACAGCACCGGGTTGCGATGCACCTGCCAGAAGCGTTGCAACAGTTGATGGGTCGCTTGCGGCAGCGGAACGAAGCGATCCCGGTTGCCCTTGGCATCGCGGATGTGCACGCGCCCGCGGGCGGCATCGATATCCCCCACCTGAAGTCGCAGTCCTTCGCCCAGGCGCAATCCCAGGCTATAGAGCGTGAAGTAGAACACCCGGTAACTGACAACACGGGTGGCCGCGAATATCCGCTTGGCTTCGGCGATGGTGACGATGTCCGGCAAGCGTTGGGTCTTGGGAGGTTTAATCAGTCCGGGCGCCACCCAGGGCTTGTGCAAGACATGTGCGTAGTAAAACCTCAACCCATACAGATCAAGCTTGACCGTACTCCAGGAATGCGATGCCACCAACTCGGTGAAGTAGTCCGTCAATTGCTGTTCGCTCAGACTGTCAATTTGCTGATCGAAGCGATCCCCGACTCTGCGGATGGCGCGCGAATAGGCATCAATAGTTTTGGGTTGCAGACCCTTGAGTGTCAGGTGTTTCAGATGCGACTGGTAGTTCTGTGCGAAATGTGCGTTGGCAGATGTTTCCATCATGGAGTAACCTCGTCGTTTGTCGTGGATAGACCCCTCATGTGAGGGGGCGAGGTGATATTCTGAAGTCAATCTGCCGAGACAGTATCCTCCGCGTAGCGGCTTCGTCCAACAAATCAATCAACGCGGACCGGTACTTGCAATCACGCAACACCCTCGCTTTATCCGGAAAGAAACGTGGGGTCTTGCAATGATGTATTTTGCCGCGAATGCTACTTTGCAAGATCTGCTCCCTGCTGATGGCATGAGGACGGCCATGAGATTAACCACGGTATTTTTCCTCCTTTGGACTGCGCTGGCGCCGGTGGCCGACGGCGCGGAGCAACCGTTGACGCGCCAGCAGGCGGCGCGCTCGCTCGTCAGTCCCGATCCGGTGACGCGCCGCGCGGCCGCGAGTCAGCTCGGTGAAGTTGGCCGCATGGGCGACGTGGCGGCATTGGTCAAGACGCTGCGCGATTCCGATGAGGAGACGCGCACGGCCGCCGAGGCCGCGATCTGGGGAATTTGGAGCCGCTCCGGCGACGCGGGGGTTGATGAGCTCTACAAGAAAGGTGTGGAGCAGATGAACTTCGGCGCGGCTGACGAGGCGATCGAGACGTTCACCGTGATCATACGCAAGAAGCCGGAATTCGCCGAGGGCTGGAACAAGCGTGCCACCATCTATTACTCGATCGGGGAATTCAAAAAATCACTGCATGACTGCGATGAAGTCATCAAGCGTAATCCGCTGCATTTCGGCGCGCTCTCCGGATACGGTTTGATTTACGCGCAGATGAACCAGCCGGAGCGCGCGCTGGGTTATTTCAAACGTGCGTTGAAGATCAATCCCAACATGCAGGGCGTGGCACGCAACATCGAGCAGTTGCAGAAGCAGGGCGACGAAAAACGCAAACGCTACATCTGAAAGGACTGCAACGCGGGAGCAGGTATTGCAATGAGGCATCATGAGGAAAAAACAATGCCCGGAAGGCAGTACGTTTTTTAAAGGTGCAACCGAGCAAGGGGGAAAGCTTGGATCGCCCGTCACGACTGCCTTAAAGCATGGAGAGATTAGAAACGCAACCGCCCGGATGATGGCCGGCTTGTCGCCAAACAATCCGCCGGACGTCATCGAGTATCGCGGCATCTCGTTTTATTATGACCGCGGTTCCTCCGGGAAAATGGAAGATACGGTAATCAAGCGCATTACAATTTTTAGCGCAGTAGAGTAGCGCAGGCGACCCCGCCTGCACCGGTATAATGGCTGGCGTGTCGCCGGCGCTACGATTCCGCGGCGCCGCTGCGTGCGCACAGGTCGTAAAAATCTTCATTCGCAAAAATCGCCACCAAGGCCTGCATCGGGGCGGGGTTGGCAGTGCGGTTATAATCTGCGTTCCCTCGCCTCCGGCCGCTCGTCATGCCCGCACCGACCGTCGACATCCACGCCCATTTCTATCCGCAGGCCATGCTCAATGCGCTGGTCGAGCGCGGTTATTCCCAAGGCACGACCTACGCGAGCGCAGCGCCGGAGGCGCTCTTGGTCGCCGGGGCACGCCGCTATGCGTTGCACGACGTCGCGTTCACTGATCTGGCTTTGCGCCTGCAGCGCATGGATACGCAGCGCGTCGCCGTGCACGCTCTGTCGCTCCCGCCACCCGACGTGTTTGCGCACGAGCCCGCCCTGCACGAGCGGCTGTGTCGCGCCTTCAACGACGCCGCCAGCGCCGCGCATGTGCAGCATCCCGCGCGCCTGGTGGTGCTGGCCTCGCTGCCGGTGCATGCGCCGGCGGCTGCGCTCGCGGAGCTGGAGTGGGCCCGCAAGCTGCCGGGCGTGCGCGGTGTTTGTCTTGGCACGCGCTTCGTCGAGCGCGAACTGTCCGACCCCGCATTCTTCCCGGTCTGGGAGCGGATCGCCGCCGCCCGCCTGCCGGTGTTCCTGCATTACGCACCGCTCATGGTGATCGGCACGCCCGAGCGCCTGAACGCGTACCATCTGGGTAACGTGATCGGCAATACGACCGAGACGGCGATCGCGGCGGCCCACCTCGTGTTCGGTGGCGTGCTCGATCGCCTGCCGGACCTTGAAGTATGTCTGCCCCATTCAGGCGGCGTGCTGCCTATCCTCGCCGGGCGGCTTGACCGCGCTTACGCCGTGCGCGCAGAGTGTCAGCACCTGCCGCGTCCGCCCAGCGAATATTTGCGCCGTTTCCGCTTCGACACCGTGTGCCACTCGTCCGCCATTCTCGAATTTTTGGTCAAGCTGGTCGGCGCGGATCGTGTCCTGCTGGGCAGCGACTATTGCTTCGATATGGGCGAGGAGCAGCCGGTGGCGGCCGTCGAGCGCGTCGGCACTCTCGCAGCAGGCGAGCGGGAGCGCATCCTCGGCGGCAACGCAGCGCAATTGCTCGGCTTGAATTGATACGGGGGAATGTGATGCCACGACGGGTTCCAACTGTTTTGTTCGCGACATTGATCGCAACATTGGGCATTTCACATGCCGCGAACGCAGCGCAGACGACAGCGGCGCCCGCCGCTTATCCGAACAAGACGATACGCTTCATTACCGGTTTTCTCCCCGGCGGCGTGAGCGACACCATCGCACGCGTCGTGGGCGAGAAGCTCGGCGAGCGCCTCGGGCAACGCGTGATCATCGATGGCCGTCCGGGCGCCGGCGGCCTGATCAGCATGGAACTGGCGGCCGGCGCGAGTCCCGACGGCTACACATGGTTCCTCGGCACGCCGGTAGTGACGATCAGTCCCAGCTTCAAGCGCAAGCTGCCGTTCGATCCGGCCAGGGTGCTCGCTCCCGTGACGCTCATCGGCACTTCGCCCACCATCCTCGTCGCCGGCGCGAGTCTGCCTGCGTCGAGCGTAACGGATCTCTTCGCGCTGGCGAAGGCGCGGCCGGGTGGACTGCGCTATGCGTCCTCGGGCCAGGGCACGACCAACCATCTGGCCGCCGAACTCTTGCGCGTGATCGCGAAGATTCCGCTGACCCACATTCCTTACAAGGGGGCTGCCGCCACGCTGCTCGCCGTGCTTACGGGAGAGGTGGACATTTCTTTCGTGCCGTTGCTGCCGGCGATACCGCATGTGAAAGCGGGCAAGCTTTCCGGCATCGCGGTGACCGGGGCGCAGCGGGCGCAGGCCCTGCCCAATGTTCCCGCGCTTGCAGAAACGCTGCCGGGCTACGACGTGACGTCGTGGTACGGCTTGCTGGTCCCGAGCGGCACACCGCCGTCGCTCATCCACAAGCTCAACGCGGAGACCAACCGCGTTCTGGAGATGGCCGAGGTGCGCGAGCGCCTCTCGGCGCAGGGCGTCGAGGTGCAGGGCAGCACGCCAGGCGCGCTGATGGAATTCATGCGCGTGGATGCAGCACGCTGGGCCAGGCTCGTCAAAGACGCAGGCATCGTGCTGGAGTGAGGCCACGTCTGCATGCGGCTTGTGGGCGGTAGCTTGCGGTCTTACAATTAGGAAAGCTCTGATTAAGTCCGTTCGTGCTGATGTATTGAAGCATGTCCTGAGGCATCGAAGGGCACGGCCAAAATACTTCCAGAGAGATAGCGCCCGCTCTTCGATACCTCAGGGTGAACGGTTGAGGGCTTAATCAGCGCTTCGTTAGGGGCCATTTTTTGTCGCCGGCGCGCGTTTCGCACGCCGTTCTCCGGGAGGTTTACTGATGGGCAGTATGGTGGATTTTGCGTCGCTGGCGTATCGCGATGCGGGCACGGGAGCAGGACGGGCGGCGATCAGCGGCAACGATGCGCAGCGCATGGCGGCGGAAGCGATCCGGCTCGCGCCGGGTGCCGTCCTCGCCGAGCGGGTGCGGGACGGCAGCGATCTCTATCTTTACGCGCTGACCGGCGCGGTGGAGATTACGGTTAAAGGCAACGTCCATGCGCTCGCGCAGGACTCCTTCGCGACGTTTGAGGAAAGCACGGAATTTACTCTGGCGAATCGCGGCAGCGCGCCGGCGACGATCATTTGCGTGGTGGCGCCGCCCCAAGGTGCTAGCGCGGGCGGTGCCGGGTTTCGCGGGGGCATCTCGGTGATTCCGCGCAGCAGCGCGCCGATTGCGGATATACCCGACCAGAAAAAGCGCCGTCTATACTTCGTTGATGACGCGGCCGCCCGGTCGGAGCGGGCCCACGCCATGATCGTGGAGTACCAGGCAGACACGGTGACCGTCATGCACCATCACCCCAACGCGGACAGCATGTTTATCCCGCTGACCGGCACGGTGCGCTTCACCTTCAACGGCAAGGATCATATCGTCAGCCGCGGCCAGGCGACGGTGTTTCCCGCCGGCGACCATCACGGCCTGCGCGTCGAAGAAGGAAAGGTCAGTTTCCTCGAATTCCACATCCCGGCAAAGTACGTGACGGTGAAGTAATCAGGCGCCACGGTGCCTGCGCTCACGCTAGCGCGATCTTCGCCACTCGCGCCCAGCGTGCCGAATGAGAATAAATGGGGTCATTTGCGTCTGTCGTTGTACTCATTCATGACCTCGACCTCAATGCTTGCGGGCGCTCTAAGCGCGAAGTTCAACGCAAACGTTAATCCGTAACAGCTTTGATCGCAGCTTCAACCTTAAACGCGCCGTCAGGATCGAGTCCCTCCAACGCATCGCGTTCGCGCTGCGTAATCAGCAGTGTCGGCTGCGCGCCGGCCGCATCGAATGTGAAG
>JANNPG010000604.1:0-4167 GCA_031399805.1 Betaproteobacteria bacterium
GAATACGCCGGCGATCTCGCAGCGCTGGGCAATTTGGCGAGCGTACGCGGCACGCCGATCATGCTCGTATTCACGCGTCCCGACTGCCCCTACTGTGCCCGCGCGAAGAAAGATCACCTCGAGCCATTGCGCGCAAACCCGAACTACGGCGCCAAGGTCATGCTGCGCGAGATCGTGACAAGCAACGACGTGATTGCGCTGCGCGACTTTGACGGCACGCCAACCACCCACCGCGACTTCGCGCGCAAACACCAGGTGCGCATGGTGCCGACCGTGATGGTGGTTGACGCGCGGGGTGCGCCGCTGGCGGAACCTATCGTCGGCCTCAACGTGCCGGATTTTTACAATCTTTATCTCGAGCAGGCGATCGACGCCGCCCGCGTGCATCTGCGCGCGCGCAACCGCCAGAACCTGTCTCAATAACCTTGAACAGCCTGGGAACCGCCGATGAACGGCGATCATCGGCGGTTTCATCTTGCTGTTTAGATAGCTGCTGGTTGCTCAACTACACTGCAAGCGCTGGCCGTCGCGCTTGCGCTTTACCGCTGCGGGATAAGACGCAAGCTCGAAGTTCACGAATACCAGGTCTTTGCCGCGATGCGCGACGATCCGCGCCGCTTCGCTCTGCCACCTGACGCTCGGCTGGTCGCCCGTGTTTTGTAGCGGCGCCGTTTGCGGCGCGCCGTAACGCGCGCGCAGATAAGCCACCACTGCGTCGAAATTCCGGACTTCCGCGGTGAGCGAAAATTGCTGCAAACTGCCGTTCAGGAAATGCAGCCGGATTTCACGCGTCTCGATGTCGTTGAGCCGCTCGGTGTGCGATACGCAGGCGGCGTCGGCAAAATCATCCTCACGCGGCATGCAGCCATAGCCGCGCTTGCCCAGATCGAATTTGCCGGTACCGGCCTTGGCCAGCGTCGCGTTGATGTCGCGAAAATCGAGGTCGCGCTCGAGCCGCGGGTAGCTCGCGCCCAGAGCGATGTCGAGCACGCCATAGGGCGCATCCGCTGCCATCGCGCTCGTCGCGGCCACCAAAACCCAAACGATGAGCAGTCGTGCAGTCATAATATTCGCCCCAGTTCGCGCACGATATGCTGCTGGCGCCGGCTGACGGCGAGCTTCTCCGCAACGTTATTCAGCACCACCACCCAGTGCCCCTCGCCATCGGCGTCGGTGGCGCGCTCGAAGCCGCGGATGGCGTCTTTGGCGACGAGGCAGTTGCGATGGACGCGCACGAAGCGCCCGAAAAATTCCTGCTCGAGCTTCGCCAGCGACTCCTCCAGCAGAAACTCGCGCTCCACCGTGCGCACCGTCACGTATTTTAACTCGGCTTTGAGAAACGCGATGTCGGCGACCGGAATCAGGTGGATGCGCCCGCGCTCGTTGACCGACAAATGGCTGCGCGCGTCGGCCTTGATTTCGCGCAGCACGTCGAGCCGCAGCGGCGCGAACGTGCGGGCACGCGACAGCGCCTCGAACAAGCGGCCGAGCCGGATCGGCTTCAACAGATAATCGATCGCGTGCACTTCAAACGCCTTCAGCGCATAGACGTCATACGCGGTGGTGAATATGACGGCCGGCGGCTCGTCGAGCTTCTGGATGTGCTGGGCGACTTCGATGCCGTCAATTTCCGGCATACGGATGTCGAGCAGCACCACGTCGGCCTCGCACTCCGGCAGCAGCTCGATCGCCTGGCGGCCGGTCGCCGCCTCGCCGGCAATTTCCAGCGGCATCTTGAGCGCGCAGTCGGCGATGAGATCGCGCAGGCGGTTGCGCGCCGGCGCCTCATCGTCGACGATCAGCACGCGCAGCGCGTGTTCGGCCGCCATCAGGCGCCCGCTTTCAGATAGGGAATCACGATGCGCACTTCGTAAGTCTCCGCGCTCGCGATGGTATCGATACGGGCTTCGGCATCGAAATGCAGCGCCAGCCGCTCGCGGATGTTGGCGAGCGCCATGCGATTGCCCGCGTGGTGGTCGCCGTGGGGAAGGTACGGATTACTTATGCTCAGCCGAATCTCCCTGCCGTCGCGCGCGATGCGGATATGGATGGCGCCGGGCTCGGTGCGCGGTTCGATGCCGTGATACACGGCGTTTTCCAGCAAAGGCTGCAGCACCAGCGGCGGGATCAATGCATCGGCGGGCATGTGCATGACGTCCCACTCGACGCGCAACCGGTCGCCGAGACGCAGGAACTCGATGCTCAGGTATTGCTTGGCGAGACCGACTTCGCGTGCGATCGGCGTCAACTGGCGGTTGTCTGCCATCAGCACACGGAAGAGATCGGCCAGATCCTCGAGCGCCTGTTCGGCGCGGCGCGGCTCCTGCCGCATCAGGCTCAGCACGGCGTTGATGCTGTTGAACAGAAAATGCGGCCGGATGCGCGCCTGCAACGCCTGCAGGCGCGCCTCGGTCAGCGCCGGCGACAGCGCGCGCCCGCGCAGATCGAAGTAGCCGATCAGGATGCCGGTAATCAGCAAGGTGAATACCCAGTAGCGCTCGAGCGCGCCCATGCCGCCGAACAGATGCAGCCCGAGATAATAAACTGCCGTGGTGAGCGCGAGTTCGAGCGCGACCAGCGCGGCGAGCGCATACCGGTAGCGCAGCCGGTGCAACGCGTCGTTGGCGGCGGCCAGCGTGAGCAGGCTCAGGATCAGCACCGGCTGCACCAGCGCAGAGGCGTCGATCAACTCCTTCAGCAGCAGCAGCGGTTCCGTGGTCTTGAGCAGCACTGCGGCCAGACACATGCCGTCGACGATCACCAGAATACGCAGCAGAATCCCGAGGTTGCGGAAGTTGGGCAGGGCGCCCGCGTTGGCGTTTTGATTTATACTCACCGCTGGATTATGTGAGAGCGCCACACGTGACGCAAGAGAAACAGAAAAGCGGCGGGGCATCGCCGTGGTCGGGACGCTTCAAGGAGCCCGTCACCGAGCTCGTCAAGCGTTTTACCGCATCCGTTGATTTCGACCGGCGCCTGGCCGAGTTCGACATCGAAGGCTCGCTGGCACACGCGCGCATGCTGCGCGCGGTCGAACTCCTCGGCGCCGACGACCTTGCAGCGATCGAAAAAGGCCTCGCCCGGATTCGCGACGAGATCCGCGCGGGCACGTTCGAATGGTCGATCGACCTCGAAGACGTGCACATGAACATCGAAAGCCGGCTCACGGCCCTCGTCGGCGACGCCGGCAAACGGCTGCACACCGCGCGCTCGCGCAACGATCAGGTCGCGACCGACGTGCGGCTGTATTTGCGCGCGGCGATCGACGAAATCGCCGGTTTGATCCGGTTCGCGCAACGCGCGTTGCTCGATCTCGCCGATCAGCACACTGAAACCGTCATGCCGGGCTACACGCATATGCAGGTCGCCCAGCCGGTGTCGTACGCGCACCACCTGATGGCGTACTTCGAAATGCTCAACCGCGACGCACAACGGCTCGCCGACTGCCGCAAACGCGTCAATCGCCTGCCGTTGGGCAGTGCGGCACTTGCGGGCACGACGTTCGCCGTCGACCGCATGCGAGTCGCGAAGGAGCTCGGCTTCGACGGGGTGTGCGAAAACTCGATCGACGCCGTGTCCGACCGCGACTTCGCGATCGAGTTTTGCGCCGCCGGCGCGCTCGTGATGACGCATCTGTCGCGCTTCTGCGAAGAAATCATCATCTGGATGAATCCGCGCTTTGCGTTCGTCGATCTGGCCGACCGCTTCTGCACCGGCTCGTCGATCATGCCGCAGAAAAAAAATCCCGACGTGCCGGAACTCATTCGCGGCAAGACCGGCCGCGTCAACGGCCATCTGGTTGCGCTTTTGACTTTGATGAAAGCGCAGCCGCTCGCCTACAACAAGGACAATCAGGAGGACAAGGAACCCTTGTTCGACACGGTCGACACGCTGACCGCGAGTTTGCGCGTGTTCGGCGAGATGCTGGGCGGCATCAAGGTCAATGCGGCGGCGATGCGCAAGGCCGCGCTCGAAGGTTATGCGACGGCGACCGATCTCGCGGATTATCTGGTCAGGAAAGGCGCGCCGTTTCGCGAAGCGCACGCAACCGTCGCGCAGGCGGTGCGGTTTGCCGAAGGCCGCGGCTGCGATCTCGCCAACCTCAAATTGCCGGACTTGCAGCAGTTCTCGCCGCTCGTCGGCAAGGACGTATTCGAAGCACTCACG
>JANNPG010000614.1:0-2210 GCA_031399805.1 Betaproteobacteria bacterium
GGCCGCAGTACCGGGCGGGGAGTCACCGGCAGTTCACGTTGCTGGCGCGGCACCTCGCGGAACACGGCGTACCCTCATTACGCTTCGATTATCGCGGCATGGGCGACAGCACCGGACCGCTCCGTACGTTCGAGGGCATCAGAGCGGACATAGGCTGTGCTGTCGACCGCTTCTTTGAGGGTGCACCCGGACTAAAAGATGTTGTGATCTGGGGATTGTGCGATGCGGCCTCCGCCGCAATCTTTTATGCGCACCAGGACGCGCGCGTAAGAGGTCTTGTGTTGGTTAATCCGTGGGTCCGCACTGAGAAAGGCATCGCGCGCGCTTACTTGCGCCACTATTACGTGCAGCGGCTGTTCCAGCGCAGCTTCTGGGAAAAGATCGCGCGCGGCGATTTTCGACTACGCGAGGCTGCCGGCGCATTGCGCCAGCAGGCGGCCGCCGCGGTTGGCCGCGAGCTCGAGGCGCGGCCCGCTAGCGCGCAGCCCGAAGCGAGGGACGCCGCGGTCGTCGCAGATGCGAACCTGCCCTCCAGAATGGAGCAGGGGCTGCGAAAGTTCCGCGGCCGGGTACTGTTTATACTCAGCGGGATTGATCTCACGGCTCAGGAATTCAAAGACGTCGCCGCACGTTCGTGGCGCTGGCGCAGGTTGCTCGCGAGCGGCCGCGTAACGCGGTACGAGCTTGCCGCGGCAAACCATACGTTTGCGCGCCGCGAGTGGCGCGACCAGGTTGCGACATGGACCGCTGCGTGGGTCCGATCGTGGTAAAACGAAGTGCTGAGGCGGCATCATGCTCCCGTGGCGGGAGACGCAAAGATCGCCGTGGTTTCACGCGAGACCAGAACCATGAGCCTGCTCGGCTGCCGCCAACGTGAAGCTGGGTGAATTTGTCAAACGCACGCGGTGATCCGGGAAAGCTGCAGGCTGGCCGCAAGACGCTGCTGCTCGCCGCAGGCCGCCTCACATTGCTGGCGGCGCTGTGCGTCGCATCTGCAGCCGGTGCTGCCGAGTACCGCGCCACTCCGGAAAACTACCGGGCATTGCTGGCGAAGCTGGGCCCGGGCGACAAGCTGACGCTGGCGCCGGGCCGCTATCTGAATGGTTTGCCAGTGCATCGCATGGTCGGCACGGCTGGCAAGCCGATAGTGATCGAAGGCCCGCCGTCGCATCCCTATGCCCGATTTATCGCGCGCCCTGATGCCAATACGGTCACCGTTCTTAACTCCGCCTATGTCGAGATCCGCAACCTCGAGCTGGACGGAAACGGCTTGGGGGTGGCGGCGGTCCGCGCCGAAGGGCACGCGGATTGGGCGCATCACATCACACTGGAGAACCTCTACATTCACGGCCACGGTCCACACCAATCCGCGGTCGGCATCTCGACTTTCTGTCCGAGTTGGGGATGGGTGATCAGAAACAACATCATCGTTGGCGCCGGCACCGGCATGTACCTGGGCCAATCTGATGGCAGCGCGCCGTTCGTGGCCGGGCTGATTGAGCACAACCTGATTGTCGACAGCATCGGTTACAACCTTCAGATCAAGCATCAGAACTCGCGGCCGCGGATTGCCGGAATGCCGGAAGACAAGAGCGTCACAATCATTCGCCACAACGTGTTTACGAAATCCGCTAACAGTTCGACCGGCATGATGGCACGGCCTAACCTGCTGGTGGGCCACTGGCCGGCTAACGGTCCCGGCGCCGACGACACTTACGCGATCTACGGCAATTTTTTCTACCAGAATCCGTCCGAGGCGCTGTTTCAGGGTGAAGGGAACCTCGCGTTCTACAGCAATGTGCTGGTCAACACCTTCGGTGACGCAATCCACATCCGGCCGCACAACAATGTGCCGCGTCGTATCGACATATTTCACAATACGGTGCTGGCGACGAACAGCGGCATCAGGGTACGCGGCGGAGATCCGGCTCACACACAACGTGTGTTGGCTAATGCCGTGTTCGCGGACGCGCCGATCGATGGCGGTGAACAGCATGCGAACCGGACCGGCCCGCTGGCGGAAGCGGCAGACCATCTGGCCGAACCATTCGCGCCCCTCGGCCGCCTCGATCTTGCACCCAAGCGCGGCAAGCTGATTACCGAGCCTTTCGACGTCCCGACGCAAGCATCATTGCCGGGCCGGAATCTGGATTTCGACGGCAGAACCTACTCGCACCCGATTGCGGGGGCGTATGCCAGCGAGGGGGCAA
>JANNPG010000628.1:0-24102 GCA_031399805.1 Betaproteobacteria bacterium
ACCCGCCGACCGTCCGGGCCGCTGGTCTGGCGCGCCCACTCCTGAACCGCTCGCAACACTGAGCGCAGCGGCGCGGCCGGGGTGAGCGCCACCCGCTCGTGGTTGAGCTGGTTCGTGATCAGCGCCCAGCCGCCGTTCTCCGGGCCGATCAGAGCGCTGCTCGGCACCCGGACATCGCGGTAGTAGGTGGCGCTGGTGGTCGGTCCGGCCATGGTGCGGACCGGCGTCCAGGTGAAGCCGGGGCTCTCGGTGGGGACGAGGAGAATGGAGAGGCCACGATGTTTGGTCGCTGCCGGGTCGGTGCGGCAGGCCAGCCAGACGTAATCGGCGTACTGGATCAGGCTGGTCCACATCTTCTGCCCGTTGACGACGTACTCCTCGCCGTCCCGGACGGCGCGGGTCCGTAGCGACGCGAGGTCAGTGCCCGCGTCCGGTTCGGAGTAGCCGATGGAGAAGTGCAGTTCGCCGGCCGCGATCCGGGGCAGGAAGAAGGCCTTCTGCTCATCGGTGCCGAAGTGCATGATGGTCGGCCCGACGGTGTTCAGGGTGAGGAACGGGATCGGCACGCCGGCCAGGGCCGCTTCGTCGGTGAAGACCAACTGATCGAGCTGGGATCGGCCTTGGCCGCCGTACTCGCGTGGCCAGCTCAGGCCCAGCCAGCCGGCTGCCCCGAGCTGGCGGATGGTGTCGCGGTAGGCCGTGCCGTCGCCGTAGTCGCCGTCAGAGGTCGATTGCAAGGCCGCCCGCCGCTCGGGGGTCATCAGCGTGGCGAAGTAGTCACGTAGCTGCCGGGCCAGAGCCTCTTGCTCCCGGGCGTAACACAGGCGCATCTGCCCTCCTGGCGATTCTGCCGACGGAGCCCTTGATGATTCCGATTGTGGAACGTGTTCTAAGTACCGTAGACCGCGCCCGAGATGCGCGCTAGCTTGGACCTGATTCTCATAGAACAGGTTCTAGAATCGCGAGGGTGAAGAGGCCCGGAGTCGGACTTCCCGCCGAGCGCTAACGGAGGTCTCATGGATGTCCGGGTGGATCCAGCACTGTGCGAGGCGAACGCACGCTGTGTCACAGTCGCACCCGAGGTGTTTGCTCTGGACGACGACGAGATCCTGCACATCACAACCCCGGAAGCGGGGATCGACCGAGCGCGGGTCGCGCCGACGTTGAACCCCGGCGGCAACAGCTATCCGACGTCGTTCATGCGCACGTTCGGGCAGGCTGCCAACACGACATCCACTGCCAATGCCACCACAAGCCTGACGGAGGCCTACACGACTTCGGGCTCTGCGCCGCAACGAGTCACGGCCGACGCGACGAAGAACATCGACGTCTACTCGACCAACTACATGAACTTCCTGTACGGCGCGAAAGCATGCCGCGATGCGGCTGGCGCGCTCATCACCGTAAGCCCCGTCGGCACGCCGCCGGCCGGCGCAACCTGCAGCCCGATCGCGCGCAAAACGCGCCTGCAGGTGGCGAAGGACGCATTGTCCGGGCTGGTCACGACCACCAACGGCGTGCGTCTCGGACTGATGGTCTACAACAAGACCGATGCCACCACGGCCACCGAGGGCGGCAACGTCGCTTTCGCGATCCGGCGCATGGGCGGCAACGCGGCCGACCTGCCGGCCTACAACAACCGCGCCGCTCTGGTCACGGCGATCCAGGCCGTGGTTGCGGGATCGCGCACGCCGCTCACCGAAACCCTCTACGAAGCCTATCGCTACTTTTCCGGCCGCACACCGGTCTTCGGCACTCTGGCCACGCTGGCGGCTTCCGGCGGCGCCGTATCCGCCGCGCGGGAAACCAGCAACGGCGTCAACGCCGATTCGCCCAGCGTTTTCGGCAACGTCTACGTAACGAACGCGGGCACTTACAACTCGCCGATGCTCAACAACCCGACCGTCGCGGCACCGGCCAACTGCCAGAAGAACTACATCGTCATGATCACCAACGGCCAGCCCGAGGAGGACTATTCGGCGAATGCCGCCATCAAGACCATGGTGTATGCGGCCGCCAGCGGCGCGACCGTCTCGCCGCGCACCGACTACGACACCGCCGGCGCGACGCCCAACAATGCCGGCGCGCCCGATTACCGGCAGATCCCGACGGTCGCGGGCGGCAGCCCGTACGGCCCGACCGATGCCGCCGGCACGCTAGTTGACGGCGGCTACGTGTGGCTCGACGAGCTGACTTACTTCATGTCGCAGGCCGATATGAGCCCGGGGGCGGCGAATTTTCAGTCCGAATACACCACTTGCGGCAATCCGGTCGCGCCAGGCCACGTGTGTACGACGCCGACGACCACCGACTCGATCAACGGCCGTCAGTCCATCATTACCTACACCATCGGTTTCGCCGGCATCAGCGCGCCGGTGGTGCAGAATGCGGCACTGGTTTCGGGCGGCATCTACTACATCGCGCAGAACGCGCAGCAATTGCAGGCGGCGCTGGTGGCCGCGATCATCGCGATCCGCAACTGGAACCCGACCGCGGCGGCGGCAACGGTGCCGATTTCGGCGCTCAACCGCGGCGAGAGTTCGCACGACGTTTACCTCGCGTTCTTCGGGCCATCGGTCGCCTCCGCGTGGCCGGGAACCGTCAAGAAATACCAGATCAGCACGCTGGCGAGCGACTGCGGCGCCGGCATACCACTGTGCCTGATCGGCCAGACGATGATCAATGGCTTGTATAACATCGAAACCGTCGATCCCGTCACCGGGGCGTCCGTCGTCGACCCGAACGCAACCAGCGGGCCCAACGACCTTCAGCATCCGCCGGGCAGCGCGTGGTACGCGAGCACGGTTAATGACGGCGCGCTGCCGACCAAGGGCGGCACCGGCCACGTGCTGGTGAATACGGTGGGCGTCACGCCGGACCTGCGCAAGATCTTTACCTACCTCACCGACAGCGTGACGCTTTACACCAATGCCACGAAGTCGACGACCACCGACCTGACGGACGTCACCAACGCGGTGGACTACATAACCAACGGCAGCAACGTCACGCGCTGCCGGCTGGGCGACGCCGGCGCATGCAGCGGGTCGCCGACCATGAGTTTCGCGACCAAGGAAACGCTCTTGAGCTACATCCGCGGCGGCAACCTCGGCGACACGAATTGCACCGACGGCAGTACCGGCACGCTGTGCTCGACCTGGTCGACATGGCCGCATTTCGCCGTCGAACACTCAAAACCGGTCATCGTCAATTACGACAGTTCGACGAGTCCGCCGGTGCAGTACATGTACTACGTGCAGAACAACGGCATGCTGACCGCGGTCGACACGAGTACCGGCCTCGAAAAATGGTCGTTCCTGATCGAGGAAGCACTGCCGAAACTGGCGTCGCTGCAGGCCAACGTCAACGGTCCCGAGATCTATGTCGCCGACGGCAGCCCGGCGGTGTACTACGATGACCAGAACGGCGACGGCATCATCAACGGCGCCGACCGCGTCTGGCTCTATTTCGGCCTGCGGCGCGGTGGACGCGCGTATTACGCGCTCGATATCACGCAAAAGGACACGCCGTTCTTCAAATGGAAAATCACCGCCGAGCAGCCGGCGCTCACCGGTACTATGGCCGCCGCCAGCAACTTTCTTTTCGTCGGCTGGATCGCCAACTTCACGGTCGGGCAGCAGGTGACTGTCGCCGGCGCGGGCGCGGGCGGCGCCGACCTCACCGCCACTATCAGCGCGATCAATGGCGGTCTCAACCGGTTCACGCTGAGCGCCAGCGCCAGCACCACGGTCGCCAACGCCCGCGTGGAAACCGTCGGCACCCCGCTGCCGGCGAAAGTGTGCAACGCCACCAGCACCTGCGCCACCACCACTGCGTACAACGAACTGGGCCAGACCTGGTCGACGCCGAATATCGTCAAGTTGAAGGCGCTGTTTGGCGTCGCCAATAATCCGCCGGCGCTGATATTCGGCGGTGGTTACGATCCCGCCGAAGACACGGTGCCGCCGGGCACCCGCACCATGGGCCGCGCGGTGTTTGTCGTCAACGGCGACACCGGTTCCACCAACGACGGGGTGCTCAAATCGTTTGGCGCGGGCCAGGGCAACGTCGCCGGTGATTACCGCACCGCCAACATGCTGAGCACTTACGCGGTGCCGTCGGACGTCACGGCGATCAACACCGATTTCGACTCGCAGAATTACGTCGATCGGCTGGTCGTAGGCGATCTGGGCGGCAACGTCTGGCGCTTTGACGTGGACAACGCGGTAGCCGGCAATTGGCGGGGCCTGAAGCTCGCGGACCTGTCCAACGCGACGGGCGAAAAACGCAAATTCTTCTTCCCGCCGGCGGTGGCGCCGCAGGACCGCCCGTTCAACTTCCACGGGGTATACATCGGCTCGGGCGACAAGGAACACCCGCTGCTGACCGGCAGCACCACGCCGGCCACCACCGATGACCGGATATTCATGCTGATGGACGACCCCAGCCTGAATTCGGGTGGCGGCACGCCCGACACGGCGGGCCCCTCGGCGCTCGCGACGCCGATCACGCTGGCCACGCTCGTGGATATCGCGGATATCTCGACGACCGGCGCTGACGCCACGTCTTTGGTCAGTACCGCGAACAGCCTGAAAGGCCGGCAGGGCTGGTCGCGCCGCCTGCAGAACGGCGAGAAGGTCATCAACGCGACAACCGTGTTCAGGCTGGGGGCATCAGTGAGCCGTTTGCGGTTCGGCACCTACGCGCCGTTGTCGCAGCTAAACGCCTGCACGCCGCCGGGCGACGGACGGTTGAATTAAATCGACTCGCTAAGCGGCGATCTGATCGCGATCAATGGCGCCGCCGCGGGCCCGCAGCGCTGGTATTCGGGCTTCCTGTCGCGCGGCTATATGTCGAGCACCCAACTGCTCATTTTGCCGAGCGGCGGCACGGGCAGCCCCAAAATCATCTACCAGTTCAACTGTGCCGATGCGAACTGTCAGGGCACCCAGATCGGCCAGCTTGGCGCGCCGACCAAGATCTACTGGTATTTGGAGCCCGAGCAGTAACCGGCGACCGTGTAGTCCTGAAATCCCCGCCTGACCGGCGGGGATTTTTTTGTACTGCGAAAATGATGCCTGCGGTCTGCCTTTTCCAGCTTTAATACGCCGGTGCGCCGGGCCGTTCAGGGCGCTTCGGCGGCGAGGTTTTTCGGCAGCGGAAACGTCACGCGTTCGGTGATGCCGGAGAGTTCCGAGACCCCGTCAGCGCCCAGCGCCACGAGGCGCGCGACGACTTCCTGCACCAGCACTTCCGGCGCCGACGCGCCGGCAGTGACACCGATGCGCGCCTTGCCCGCGACCCATTCAGGCTTCAACTCGCGCGCGCTGTCGACCATGTAGGCGGGGACATTCTGATTGGCCGCCACTTCGCGCAGCCGGTTGGAGTTCGAGCTGTTGGGGGACCCGACCACGATCACCACATCGCATTGCCGAGCGAGCGCTTTGATCGCGTCCTGCCGGTTCTGCGTCGCATAACAGATATCGTCCTTCCTGGGGCCGACGATTTTCGGGAAGCGTTTTTTCAAAGCCGCGATAATCTGGCTCGCATCGTCGACCGACAGGGTGGTTTGCGTGACGAACGCGAGGTTCGCTGCGTCCGTTACCTCGAGTTGCGCGACAGCGGCCGGCGTCTCAACGAGGTACATGCCGCCCTGCGCCTGGCCCATCGTGCCTTCGACTTCGGGATGCCCGAGGTGCCCGATCATGACGATCTCACGGCCCTGCGCGCGCATCTTGGCGACCTCGATATGCACCTTGGTCACCAGCGGACAGGTCGCATCGAAAACCTTGAGTTGCCGCGCCGCGGCCTCGCGGCGCACGTCCTGCGACACCCCGTGCGCGCTGAAAATCACGGTGCTGCCGGCGGGCACCTCGGAAAGACCCTCGACGAATACTGCGCCCTTCGAACGCAGATCGTCGTCGACAAACTTGTTGTGCACGACTTCATGCCGCACGTAGATCGGCGCGCCGTGAAGTCGCAGCGCGCGCTCGACAATTTCACTTGCGCGGTCGACGCCGGCGCAAAAGCCGCGCGGTTTGGCGAGCAGGATTTGCATATTGCAAATTATACAACGATCAAGGAAACCGCCGATGAACGCCGATGAACGCGGATAAGATCAAGACCAAAGAGGCCTTAGCCACAGCGAGCACGGAGAAATGCCAAAAAACAGGATCAATCGAATAGTTCTGGTTTGTTTTCCTCTGTGAATTGTGGCTTGCATATGGTTTTTATCGGCGTTTATCGGCGTTTATCGGCGGCTCATGGGGTTGGGTTTTGCGCGGCCGCAGGCTTTCCCATATCAGCAGAACCGCGCCGCAAGTAATCGCCGAATCCGCCAGATTGAACGCCGGCCAGTGATAGCCCGCCGCGTGAAAATCGAGAAAATCGATGACAGCACCCAGCCACACGCGGTCGATCACGTTGCCGATCGCGCCGCCCAGAATAAGGCTCAATGCGAAGCAGAAGAGCGTTTCACGCGGATGCCTGCGCAACAGAAACACGATCCACACCGATGCGACGGCGGCGATGGCGATAAAGAATTCGCGCTGCCAGCCTCCCGCGCTCGCCAGAAAACTAAAAGCCGCGCCCTTGTTATGCACCAGCACCAGGTTGAAAAAGGGTGCTATTTCGACGCCGCTGCCATAGGTGAGCGCGCGCGTAATCGCGAATTTCGAGAGCTGGTCCAGCACGACCAGCAGCGCGGCGATCGCGAGCCAGCGGGTCATGCGTAAACGCGCGGCTCACCGGCGCCGTGCAGATTGGCGACGCATCGCCCGCACAGGTCCGCGTATGCGGATTCGGCGCCCACGTCGCCGCGATAATGCCAGCAGCGTTCGCACTTGCGCTGGGCGGTCGGGCTGACCCGGATGCCCACACCGTCGAGCGAGGACGGCAGCGCCGCGTTTGGGTCCCTGCCATCATGCAACGTCGCGCGCGACGTTATGAACACGAAGCGTAGGTCGTCGGCGAACGACTTGAGTAACACATGGCCGTCGCCGCTCGCATATAAATCGACCTCGCCCGCCAGCGACGAGCCGATCTTGCCGCCCACGCGCAATTCCTCGAGCAGCTTCAATACGTCGCCGCGCAATCCGCGCAACTTCTGCCAGCGCGTGCGCAGCTCGGCGGCATCGGCGGGCAGCGGATGCTGATACCACGTCTGCGCGAACACGCTGCTGTCGGCGCCATTCAATATTTCCCACACTTCGTTCGCCGTGAACGACAGCACCGGCGCCATCAGGCGCACCAGCGCCTGCGTCATGTGATAAAGCGCGTTCTGTGCCGAGCGCCGGGCGCGCGAGCCGGTGGCGGCCGTATACAGGCGGTCTTTCAGGATGTCGAGATAAAAACCGCCGAGGTCCTCGGAACAAAAAGCCTGCAGCTTCTGCGCAACGTCGTGAAACTCGTACTGGCCGTAGTGACCCGCTGACGCCGGCGACTTCGACCCCAATTCCGATGGCGCAAGCTCCGCCTGCAGGTCGGCCGTCATCACCCATGCGTAGCGGTCTATTTCAAGCCACTCGCCCACCGGCAGCGCGTGCGCCGCGGGATCGAAATCCGCGATATTGGCGAGCAGGAAGCGCAGCGTGTTGCGGATACGGCGGTACGATTCGACGACGCGCTTGAGAATCTCGTCCGAAATCGACAACTCGCCCGCGTAATCCGTCTGCGCGACCCACAGGCGCAATATGTCGGCGCCGAGTGTGCCGGCCACCTTTTGCGGCTCGAGTGTATTGCCCAGCGACTTGCTCATCTTGCGGCCATCGCCATCGACGAAGAAGCCGTGCGTCAACAAACCTTGGTAGGGCGGCGCGCCGTTCAGCATGGATGACACCAGCAGCGACGAATGAAACCAGCCGCGGTGCTGATCGGAACCCTCGAGATAGAGATCGGCCGGGAACTGCAGCTTGGCGCCATGCGAACCCGCGCCGGTGGCCTGGCCTTGCGGTCCGCCCAACACCGTCTGGTGGGTCGCGCCCGAATCAAACCACACGTCGAGCGTATCCTTGATTTTGACGTAGCGCTCCGCCTCACCCGCCAGCAGTTCTTTCGGATCCAGCGTCTGCCACGCCTCGATTCCGCCCTGTTCGACTTTTTTCGCCACCGCTTCAAGCAACTCGAGCGTACGCGGATGCAACTCAGCGGTTTCTCTATCGACGAAGAATGGCATCGGCACGCCCCACTGGCGCTGGCGCGACAGCGTCCAGTCGGGACGGTTGGCGATCATGCCGTGCAGGCGCGCCTGGCCCCAGGCCGGATAAAAACGCGTGTGTTCGATCCCGCGCAAGGCAGTGGCCCGCAGCGTTTCAGCAGGCTTGTTGCCGTTGAATCCCGGCGGCTCATCCATGGCCACGAACCACTGCGTGCTCGCGCGATAAATGATCGGCGTTTTGTGGCGCCAGCAATGCATGTAGCTGTGGTCGTGTTTTTCGCAATGCAGCAACGCGCCCGCTGCCCTCAACTTGTCGACAATTTGCGGGTTGGCTTTCCAGATGTTCAGTCCGCCGAAAAACGGCAGCGACTCCGCGTAGCGCCCGTCGGCCTGCACCGGGACCAGGATCGCGTCGTCTTGCATGCCGTACGTGCGGCATGAATTGAAATCTTCGACGCCGTACGCCGGCGCGCTGTGAACGATACCGGTGCCGGTATCCAAAGTGACATAGCCGCCGAGGTAAACGGGCGACAGTCGAGCGTAGAACGGGTGCCGGAAATTAATGCGTTCGAGCGCCCTGCCCTTGCACTCGCCGAGGACTTTGCGCGCGGCAAGGGCGTAGCGGTCGAGGCAGGCCTCGCGAAGATCGGCGGCCAGGATCAACAAGCCGCGTTCGGTCTCGATGAGACTGTAGGAAAAGTCCGGATGCACGTTGAGCGCCTGGTTGGCGGGTATCGTCCACGGCGTCGTGGTCCAGATCACGATCGCGCCCTTATCGGCCGGGAGCTTGTTCAAACCGAACGCCTTGGCGATTTTGTCCGGTTCAGCGAAGGCAAACGCCACGTCGACGGCAAAATCGGTGCGATCCATGTACTCGACTTCCGCCTCGGCCAGCGCGGAACCGCAGTCGAAGCACCAGTTAACCGGCTTCAAACCGCGGTACACATAACCCTTCTGCAGGAGCCTGCCGAGTACGCGGATTTCGTCGGCTTCGTTCTTATAAGCCATCGTCAGGTAGGGATCGTCCCAGTCGCCAAGCACGCCCAGACGCTGGAAGTCCTTTTTCTGCTGTTCGATCTGCGCGGTTGCATAGGCCCGGCACAGGCTTTGCGTCTGTTCGACCGGCAGGTTCTTGCCGTGCAGCTTCTCGATCTCGCGCTCGATCGGCATGCCGTGACAGTCCCACCCCGGCACGTACGGCGCGTCAAACCCGGCGAGAGTTTTCGATTTGACGATGATGTCCTTGAGTATCTTGTTGATCGCGTGCCCGAGGTGGATGTTGCCATTGGCATAAGGCGGGCCGTCGTGCAGCACGAATTTCGGCCGTCCGCTGCAGGCGCTGCGGATTTGCTGATACACCTTTTTTTCCTGCCACTCGCGCACCCATTGCGGTTCGCGCCGGGCGAGGTCGCCGCGCATGGGGAACGGCGTATCGGGTAAATTGAGAGTTTTCTTGTAATCAGCCATTTTGTGCCAGCGGGTTGCGTGCGAGTTCGGCGAAGTAGCCGCGCGTGTTCTCTACATCAGTTGCGATTGCGCGCTTGAGGGTTTCAACGTCCGCGTATTTTTCCTCGTCACGAAACTTGTGCAGAAAGTCGACCTGCAGATGGGCGCCGTAGATCTCGCGGTGGAAATCGAGCAAGTGCACCTCGAGGCAAGGTTGCGGAATGTTCGTCAGCGTGGGACGCACGCCCAGGCTGGCAGCGCCGGGCAGCGGCTGCGCGCCGAGTCCGTGCACGTTGACGGCGAATATCCCGGTCAGCGCGGGACGATTGTGCTTCATCAGCACGTTGGCCGTGGGAAAACCCAGCTTGCGGCCGATGCGCTCGCCGCTCACCACCCGGCCGCTGATGCTGTAGGGGCGTCCGAGCAGGCCGTGCGCGCGGTGCATGTCGCCCGCCGCGAGCGCGTCGCGCACCGCGGTGCTCGAGACGCGTACGCCATGGGTCATCACGCTCTGCATCGCGTGCACTTCGAATCCGCACCGGCCCGCCGCCTGCTTCAACATGGCAAGATCGCCGCCGCGGCGCGCGCCAAAGCGAAAATCATCGCCAACGAGTATCCAGCGCGCAGCCAGCCCGCGCTGCAGGATGCGCTCGATAAAATCCTCCGGGGTGGTTTTCGCAAAATCGAAGTTAAACCGGCACACCTGCACGCGCTCGACGCCGGCCTGCGCCAGCAATTCGAGTTTCTCGCGCAGAGACGTGAGCCGTGTCGGCGCCTGGTCCGGCGCGAAAAATTCGCGCGGATGCGGCTCGAATGTCATCACGCAGGAAGCTACGCCAAGCGTGCGTGCCGCCGCCGTGAGGCGCGCGAGCATGGCCTGATGACCCAGATGCACGCCATCGAAATTGCCGATGGTTAGAGCAACCGCGGTTGGCGCCACCGCGGGCAAGCTACGAAAAACACGCATCGGATGCAGGAATCCAAGCTAAAAGCTTGAATTCTAGCGTGTTTTATGTGACGCGGTCTAGGCGCAGACCGTTGCGGTCATCCCTTCCGGAGCTGGCGGATGGTCGGCAACCTCTCCACTCGCGCGCGCCGCACGCACGGTGATCAGGTCCGGCGCACCGGGGCCGGGGCCTGCGCCCACCAGATAGACCTTGCCGGAAGCCGGCGTCATGCCTCACGACCACTCCATGCCGTCGGGCGAAACCAGAAAGCGGCGCCGGAACAGCGGCAACGGCCGCGCCACCGAAACCTGGTAGGCGTCGCTGAAGTCGCCGAAGGCGGTGAGCGCTTCTGCCGGGTCCTGGTCGTCGCGCAGCAGGAACGAGTCGAATCCGCAGCTCGCCATGAAAAACAAGTGGTCACGCACTACCGCACCGATGGCGCGTAACTCGCCCTTGTAGCCGTGACGCTCGCGCAGCAAACGTGCGATCGAGTAGCCGCGGCCATCGCCAAACGCGGTGAAGTTCACGGCGACAAGCGCGAAACGATCGAAGTCGCCGGCAATCGCAACCGGGTTCTCATGGCTGTCGAGCCATACCCCGAGCCGTCCGGCGCGGGCCAACAAAACGTCGCGCTGCTCGCGCCACAGCGCAAGCGGCACGATGACATCGTCGGCCGGCGGCACCGCGAGCAGACTTTCGTCCGCGGCCGGTTTAAGCAGCTGCCAGCTGTCGGCGACGATCTGCCGTTGATTGATGACGAAAGCCATAGACATGCTCCTTGAACGGTTCTATACCGATGCGCTGCACGACGTCGACGAAGCGTTCGTCTTCGCTGTCGCGGCGCGCGAGATAAAGGTCGATCAGCTTCTCAATCACATCGGGCACCTCGGCCTGCGAGACCGACGGCCCGAGCACCTTGCCAAGCGCGGCGTCATTGCCCTGCGCGCCGCCGATTGAAATCTGGTAGTACTCCTCGCCCTGCTTGTCCACGCCGAGGATGCCGATGTGGCCGACGTGGTGGTGGCCGCAGGCGTTCATGCAGCCGGAAATGTTGAGGTCGAGTTCCCCGATGTCGTACAGGTAATCGAGGTCATCGAAGCGGCGCTGGATCGCCTCCGCCACCGGGATCGATTTTGCGTTCGCGAGCGAGCAGAAATCGCCGCCCGGGCAGCAGATGATGTTGGTGAGCAGCCCGATGTTGGGCGTTGCCAGGCCGAGCGCTTTCGCCGCTTGCCATAGTTCACGCAAATCGGCCTGGCGCACATCGGCAAGAATCAGATTCTGTTCATGCGAGACGCGCAGTTCGCCGAACGAATAGCGATCGCTCAAGTCCGCGATCGCATCCATCTGCTTCGCCGTCACATCGCCCGGGGGCACGCCGGTTTTCTTGAGCGACAGCGTGACGGCCGCGTAGCCCGCTACTTTATGCGGTTGAACGTTGCGCCGCACCCAGTTGGCAAACGCCTTGTCGTGCCCCAGCGCCAACACGTAGCCGGATGCGAGCGGGTCGAGTTTCTGGTAATGCGGACGCGTGAAGCGGCTCTCGATGCGTGCGATTTCCTCCGCAATCAGCGTCGCCGGGCCATCCTTCAAGTGCGCCCACTCCGCTTCAACTTCCTTGCGGAACACTTCCGGCGTACGCTCCTTGACCAGGATCTTGATGCGCGCCTTGGTGAGGTTGTCGCGGCGCCCGTAGCGGTTGTACACGCGCAAAATCGCGTCAAGATAGGTCAGCAAGTGCTGCCACGGCAGGAATTCGCGGATGACGTGCCCGATGATCGGCGTGCGCCCGAGCCCGCCGCCGACCAGCACGCGGAATCCCACATCGCCATTCGCATCCCTGACCGCATGCAGACCGATGTCGTGGACTTGAACCGCAGCGCGGTCGGCGTGGGAGCCGTTTACCGCGATCTTGAACTTGCGCGGCAGGTAGCTGAACTCGGGGTTGAAGGTGGACCACTGCCGGAGCACTTCGCACCATACGAAGGAATCCACGATCTCGTCGCTGGCGACGCCGGCGTAGTGGTCGGTGGTGATGTTGCGCACGCAGTTGCCGGATGTCTGGATGGCGTGCATCTGCACCGTGGCAAGTTCGGCCAGGATGTCGGGCACGTCTTCGAGCTTCGGCCAATTGAACTGAATGTTCTGGCGTGTCGAGAAATGCCCGTAGCCGCGGTCGTAAGTGTGCGAGATGTGCGCGAGCTTGCGCAACTGCGTCGCAGTGAGCAGCCCGTAGGGAATGGCCACACGCAGCATCGGCGCGTAGCGCTGGATGTACAGACCATTGCGCAGCCGTAACGCCCGAAATTCGTCTTCGGACAGCTTGCCGGCAAGAAACCGCCGGGTCTGATCCCGGAACTGCGCGACTCTCTCGTCTACCAACCGCTGATCAATTTCGTCATACAGGTACATGAAATATATGCACGTTTCCTAAAGGAAGCGCATGGTATCAAGGCTTTGTTATACCAAGAACGAATATTATGTTACGATGATATAACTAAAACTAACTAATGATGTAAATCATGAAGTTACAGCAATTACGCTACCTAATTGAGGTTGAGCGCCAAGGGTTGAACCTCTCTGTCGCCGCCGACAAGCTGCACACCTCGCAGCCTGGCATCAGCAAGCAAATCAAATTGCTGGAAGACGAACTCGGCGTCGAAATTTTCGTGCGCAACGGCAAGCGCGTGACCGCGGTCACCCCGCCGGGCAAGGCGATTATCGCGATTGCCCAGCGCATCCTGCATGAAGCCGACAACCTCAAACAGGCGGCGCAGGATTTTGCGGAGGAAGACAGCGGCAAGCTGACGATAGCCACCACGCACACGCAGGCGCGCTACGCGCTACCGGGCGTAGTTCAGCGCTTCACGCAACGCTATCCGAAAGTGAAACTCAACCTGGTGCAGGGCAATCCGATGCAAATCTGCCAGTACACGCTCGCCGGGCAGGCCGACTTCTGTATCGCCACCGAAGCCATCGGCACCTTCGAAGAACTCGTCATGCTGCCGTGCTACGCGTGGAATCGCTGCGTGATTGCGCCGCCCGACCACCCGATCCTGCAGCAGAAGTCGCTGACGCTCGAGGCGATCGCCCGCTACCCCATCATCACCTACGATTTTGCGTTTACCGGCCGCTCGCAAATCAACCAGGCGTTTGCAACCCGCGGCTTGCAGCCCAACGTGGTGCTGACCGCGATCGATTCGGACGTGATCAAGACCTACGTCGCGCTCGGCCTCGGCATCGGGATACTCGCGCACATGGCGTTCGACCCGGAACGCGACACCAGTCTGCGCGCGCTCGATGCCAGTCACCTGTTCGAATCAAGCACGACGCGCATCGGCGTGCCGCGCAATGCCTACCTGCGCGGCTACGTCTACGATTTCATCGAGATGTTCGCGCCCCACCTCGCGCGCAAAGTCGTCGCTGCCGCGGTGCACGGCAAGGCGCAAATCGACTACGACTTATAGCGGTGCGAGCCGCCGTGCGTCAGCCCTCCATGTAGCGGCGCAACCCTGCGCTGGCCGCATCGACGATGGCAACCAGTATCAGCATGGCGATGATGATGGTCATTGCCTGCGGTTGCTGAAACAACGAGAGGCTCACGTACAGCATCTGCCCCAGCCCGCCGGCGCCGACAACACCGAGTATGGCCGCCATGCGGATATTGATTTCCCAGCGGTACAGCGTATAGGCGGCGAATTGCGTAATTACGTTCGGCATCGTGCCGTACAAAAATGCGCCCGCGGGGCGCGCGCCCGCCAACTGCAGTGCGCGCGCGGGCTCGGGCGGCGCGTTCTCCAGCGTTTCCGCGAACAAGCGGCCGATCACACCCGTGGTATGCAACGCGAGCGCGAGCGTGCCGGCGAACGGGCCGAGACCGACCGCAAACACCATCAACGCCGCCCACACCAGCTCGGGAATCGAGCGCAGAAAATTAAGTACCAAGCGTGCCGCCACCCGCAGGGCAAGACCAAACCGTCCGGAAGCCGGTAACGCAAGCAGCATCCCGCACACCGCGGCCAGCAGCGTGCCGACCGCCGAAATTGCAATCGTCTCCAGCGTGCCGCGCCACGTCTGCGCCAGATAGTCGGGCGAAAAATCCGGCGGGAAGAAGCGCACGACATACGCCCACATCTGCGCCGCGGCTTCCGCCGAAAACACCTGCCCCACATCGAGCGCGAGATAGACGAAGCTGCCGGCAACCGCCGCCAGCATCAGAGTGATCGCTGCCCAATGCGCCGGCGTCATCCGATGACCTTGCGCAAACTGGCGCTGATGCCGTCGGCGAGCACCACCAGCAGCAGAAACACCAGCAACATCGTGCTCACCTCGCCGCCGTTCAACATGCGCATCGACAGCTCCATCTGCATGCCGAGTCCGCCGGCGCCGACGAAGCCCATGATGACGGACGCGCGTATCGCGCACTCCCAGCGATACACGGTGTATGACACCAGCTCCGGCAGCGCGACCGGCAACATCCCGTACATAAACGCTGCAATATGCCCGCCGCCGGATTCAAGCAACGCAATCGTGGGACGCGTGTCGCCCGATTCGAAAATCTCCGCGTAAACCTTGCCGAGCATGCCGCCATAGGTGATGCCGATCGCGAGCACCCCGGCGGCGGGGCCCAGCCCCACTGCGCGCACGAACAGCAGCGCCCACACGATTTCCGGAACGCTGCGAAAGAGCATCAGCGTGAAACGCACCGGTATGCGCAGCAAGCGGCCCAACCATAGCCCCGGCCCGGGACCGATACGCGCAATCGACAGGCTGCGCGTGATGAGCAAAGACAGCGGCGCCGCAATCACGAACGCAAACGTCATGCCGGCGGTCGCAATCGCCAGCGTCTCGAGTGTCGACTTGATGACGAGGCGCAGAAATTCGCCGGACAGCGCAAGCGGAAGAAACGTGCCTAGAAACCTGCCCATCGTCTCGCGGTTGCGCGGATCGAACAGCACGCCCGGATCGAATTCCGTCAGCTGGATACCGGGCCACAGCAGAATCAGCAGCAGTGTCGCCAGCGCGAATCTCGGCAGCGCCGCCGGATCGTGCGTGATCGAATTCGCGTCCCGCTTCACCCAACTCACCATGCGTGCGGGTCAGGCTAGGAGCACAACGGTTTGCGCCTGATGCCGGACGCCGGCACGTTGAGCGGCAGGTTGGTTTGCGTCGGCACGACCGCGGATTCCGACGCATAGAGATCGCGCAGCATGTCGTCGCTGATACGCACCGGCGGCAGATCGAACATAATCTCGCCGCCGCGGATGCCGACGATACGCGGAAACCAGTGCAATGCAAGATCGACCGCGTGCAGACTCGCGATCAACGTAACCCCGCGCGCCTGCGCGTCACGATTCAGCTCGCCGATAACGCGATCCGATAACGCGGGATCGACGGCCGACACCGGCTCATCGGTCAGAAACAAATCAGGCAGCTGATACAACACGCGCGCAACACCAACGCGCTGCAACTGTCCGCCCGACAACCGATCGCACCGCTCGAAGAGTTTGTCGCCGATTTCCATGCGTTCGAGCATCGCGCGCGCGCCAATGATGTCGACCGGATACGCCAGAGAAGCGAGCGCCTTCCACAGCGGCCAGCTGCCTAGCCGGCCGCCGAGAACGGCGGTCACCACGCGCTGGCGCAATGGAATCGGCGGCGCCTGATGCACCATGCCTATGCGCGCACGCAAGCGGCGCAAGGCCGCGCGGTTAAGCCGCCACGGATCGACGCCGAGCACATTCAACTCACCGCTGGTCGGCCGTAGCGCCGTCGCCAGCAGACGCAAGAGCGTGGTCTTGCCGGCGCCGGACGGTCCGATCACAGCGACCCGCTCGCTCGCGTCAACCCGCAGGCTGATCCCGCTGACCGCGCGGCAACCGTTGGGATGGACCAGGCTGACCTGTTCAAGCTTGAGGCTCATGGCATCCTCACGGCGCGACTACTTGAGCAACCCCGCCTCGCGCGCCGCCGACTCGATACCTTTGTAGTTATCCGGGTTGCTGGTTATGAACTTGCCTGCCCGCTGTAAATCCAGGATTTCTTTGTGCGCCGGATTTTTTGCGTCGAGCGCGAGGAATGCGTCGGTCAGTTTTTTGGTCAGCGCCGGGTCAAGATCGCCGCGCACCGTCCAGTTGTAGTCGAAATACGGTGGTGTCGTGTAAATCACTTTCACCTTGCTGGTATCGACTTTCTTCTCCTGCACGAGCTTTTCCCACACCGAGGCGTTGAGCACGCCCGCGTCGACCTTGCCCGATTCAACTTGCAGCGCGGTCGCGTCATGGGCGCCGGAATAGGCAACGCGCTTGAAGTCTTTCTCGGGAACGAGTTTGTTCTGCAACAGGAAATAACGCGGCATCAGGCTGCCGGAAGTCGAGGATACGGAACCGAACGTAAAGGTCCTGCCTTTGAGGTCGGCAAGGGTATTGATGCCGCTCGCGGCATTCGCAATGAATTTGCTGGTGAAGACGCGGTCTTCCTCGCGCTGGATGATGGGGTTGGCGTTACCGGTGCGCAGCCGCGCCTGCACGAAGGTAAAACCACCGAGCCACGCCATGTCGAGTTTCTTCGCGGCCAGCCCTTCGACCACTGCCGCATAATCGCTGACCGGAATGAATTCAACTTTCATCCCGATCGCAGCCTCCAGATATTTGCCCAGCGGCGCGAATTTGCGCTGCAACTCGGTAGGCGCCTCGTCGGGTATCGCGGACACCTTGAGCGTGGATTGCGCGTACGCCGGCGGCGACAAGTGCGCGAAACACAACAATATCGCGGCAGCAAGCGCGCGGCAGGCGGTAGAAACGGGATCACGTCCATGCATGGAAACTTTCTTTCAGTGTGTTAATACTGCGCTCGAAAGGTCAGCCGCGCCTAAGCCGCGCCGCGCTGCATGAAATCGCGCACACGAAAACCGAGCAGCCATAACGTTGCAAAATAAACTGCCGCGCCGAGCAACACGGTGCCCGTGAGGCGCGCTACTTTGGTCACCGCACTTGCCGCGAGCCACGCCTGTGCGCCGCCGGCGGCAAACCACAGGCACACGCCCATGATGCCGATCGCAAGCGCGATTTTCAGCGCGAATCCGCCCCACCCCGGCTGCGGCACATAAATGCCCTGCTGCCGCAGCTTGTGATACAACAACCCCGCATTGAGGCACGCGCCCAGGCCGATCGCCAATGCGAGCCCGGCGTGCTGCAGCGGCGATATGAACGCGAAGTTCATCGCCTGCGTCGCGAGCAGGGAGATTATCGCGATCCTGACCGGCGTGCGGATGTCCTGGCGCGCGTAAAAACCCGGCGCCAGCACCTTGACCAGAATAAGGCCGAGCAGTCCCGCGCTGTATGCAACGAGCGCATTGCGCGTCATCAGCACGTCATGCGCTGAAAACTGGCCGTAATGAAACAGCGTCGCGATCAATGGCACTGCGAGTATCGCCAGCGCGAACGCCGCCGGGAGTGCCAGCATCAGCGTCAGGCGCAGCCCCCAGTCGAGCAGCTTCGAGTACTCGTCAGGCGACTGATCGGAATAATGCCGGGCGAGGCTCGGCAAAAGAATGGTGCCGAGCGCGACGCCGAGCAATCCGGTCGGGAACTCCATCAGCCGGTCGGCGTAATACAGCCACGACACGCTGCCGGAAACCAGAAACGACGCGAAGATGATATTGATCAACAGGCTGATCTGGCCGACTGAAACGCCGAACACCGCGGGTCCCATCTGCTTCATCACGCGCCACATGCCGGCGTCCTTGAAGTCCAGCCGGAACCGCGGCAGCATCTTCAGCCGCAGCAGGAACGGCACCTGCAACGCGAGCTGCAGCACGCCGCCGCAAAACACCGCCCACGCGAGCGCCTTCACCGGCGGATCGAAATACGGCGCCGCCCATAGCGCAAAGCCGATGAACGTCAGGTTGAGCAATGCGGGGGTTAGCGCCGGCACCGAAAACCGGCTGTACGTGTTGAGTATGCCGCCGGCCAGCGACACCAGCGAAATGAAAAATATGTAAGGAAACGTCACGCGCAGCAGGTCCACGGTCAGCGCGAATTTCTCGGGTGTCGCATGAAAACCCGGCGCGCTTGCGTAGACGATCAGCGGAGCGGCGGCGACGCCGGCCAAAGTCACCACGAACAACGCGAGCGCGAGCAGCCCCGACACATGATCGACCAGGAGGCGCGTGTCCGCCTCGCCGCGCCGGTTCTTGTATTCGGCGAGTATCGGCACGAACGCCTGCGCAAACGCGCCCTCGGCAAACAGCCGTCGCAAAAGGTTAGGTATCTTGAACGCGACGAAGAACGCGTCGGTCGCGAGCCCCGCGCCGAACACGCGTGCGATGACCGTATCGCGGATGAAGCCGAGGATGCGCGACAGCAGCGTCATACTGCTGACCGCCGCGAGCGTTTTCAATAAATTCATGGGCTATTTACCGCCGGGCTAAACCAGTGATTCTTCTTGCTAAACGGGCGGAACGCTCGTATCATAGCGCCCTTTTTCACCACCGGTTTGTGGAGTCAATATGGCCAATATAGCATCCGCCCGCAAAGCGGCGCGCCAAAGCGAAAAACGTCGCGTGCACAATGCGAGCCAGCGCTCGGAGTTGCGCAGCGCAATCAAGCGCGTCAGGAAAGCGATCGAAGCCGGCGACAAGGCCGCGGCGCGCGCCGTCCTGCGCGCTTCGACCAAGGTGCTCGATTCGATCGCCGACAAAGAAATCATTCACAAGAACAAAGCCTCGCGACATAAAAGCCGCCTTTCCGCCGCCATCCGGGCGATGGCCTAAACGTCGAGGCCGGCTTGCGCCGGCAGTTCCGGCGCGGGTGCCGCGGCCTCGGGGCGCGCCTGTTTCGCCCCGCGCGAAACGTCAACTCGTTATCTCGCGCAATGCCCAAGAGAAAACCGTAAGCAGCCGGATCGATGCGCTCGAGTTCGCGGTCGACCACGACGCAACGCACGTCCGCCGCTATCGCCGGCTTCAGATACGGCGCATAGCTCCGATGCCGGTCTTCACCGAACACGGACGTCATGCCGCACAGCCGCTCCGCCGGGACGCAACGCGCGGCGGGCGCCGGCAAAATTTCGCTTGCGTTCGAATGGGTGTTTGGATAAATATAGATACTGGACTGGCAGGGGACACACGGCGGCGGCGGCCGCCGTATTGCTTTTAAGGACGAATGTTTCATGTCGCACGTAATGAACACTTATAAACGGCTGCCCGTCACGTTCGAGCGCGGCGAAGGCTGCTGGGTATGGGACAAACAGGGCAAACGCTATCTTGACGCGCTGGCGGGTATCGCCGTGGTCGGGATCGGCCATAGCCACCCGCGGTTCGTGCACGCGCTCACCACCCAGGCCGCCAAACTCATACACACGTCCAACATTTACGAAATCGAGCATCAGGAAGCGCTCGGTGCCCGGCTCGCCGCCATCTCCGGAATGGACGAGGTGTTCTTCTGCAACTCCGGCTGCGAAGCCAACGAGGCGGCAATCAAGATCGCCCGCCTCTACGGCCACCACAAGGGCATCGAGACGCCGGCCATCATCGTCATGGAAAAAGCATTCCATGGCCGCACGATGGCGACGCTCTCGGCGACCGGCAGCCGCAAGGTGCAGGCGGGCTTCGAGCCGCTGGTGCCCGGCTTCGCGCGCGTGCCGTTTGACGACCTCGCAGCGGTGAAGAAAGTCGCCGAAAACAACCGCAACATCGTCGCCGTGCTGGTCGAGTTGATACAGGGCGAGGGCGGCATCAACATCTGTCACGCTGATTATCTGCGCGGGCTGCGCGAAATCTGCGACGCCAACGGTTGGCTCTTGATGCTCGACGAAGTGCAAAGCGGTATCGGCCGCACCGGCAGATGGTTTGCGTTCCAGCATTCCGGCGTCAAACCCGACGTCATGACGCTCGCCAAAGGACTGGCCTCGGGCGTGCCGATCGGCGCGTGTCTTGCCGCCGGGCCGGCTGCCGGCGTGTTCAAGCCGGGCAACCACGGCTCGACCTTCGGCGGCAATCCGCTCGCGTGCGTCGCGGCGCTGACCACACTCGACATCATCGAGCAGGACAAGCTGATGGCCAACGCCGTCGCGATGGGCGGCATTATCGCGGACGGCTTGCGCGCCACGCTCCAAGGTGTGGCGGGTGTGCGCGAGATCCGCAACCAGGGCCTGATGCTGGGCATTGAGCTCGATTACCCGTGCGACGAGCTCGTGACGAACGCGCTCACCGCCGGCCTCTTGATCAACGTCACCAACGACAATGTCATACGCCTCTTGCCGCCGCTCGTCATCAAGCGCGATGAAGCGGAGCAGCTCGTCGCCATGCTGACCCCGCTGATTACGGACTTCCTCGCCAGCAACTCCACCGCCCAGCCCGCCGCGCAGACCGCTTAAGCGGTCTGACGCGCCATTGCCGTCATGGAACTCCGTCATTACCTCCAGTTCAAGGACTTTACGCTCGACGATTATGAGTACCTGTTCGCCCGCGCGCGCTGGATCAAGGACAAGTTCAAGCGCTACGCACCGTATCAGCCGCTGGTGGACCGCACGCTCGCGATGGTGTTCGAAAAGCACTCGACGCGCACGCGCGTATCGTTCGAGGCCGGCTTCAACCAGCTCGGCGGGTCGGTCATCACGCTGATGACGCGCGACACGCAGATGGGCCGCGGCGAGCCGCTCGAGGACGTCGCGCGGGTCATCTCGCGCATGGTCGACATCGTCATGATCCGCACGTTTGAGCAGACCATCATCGAGCGTTTCTCCGCGCACTCACGCGTGCCGGTGATCAACGGCCTGACCAACGAGTACCACCCGTGCCAGATCCTGGGTGACATCTTCACCTACATCGAGCACCGCGGCTCGATCCGCGGCAAAACCGTCACGTGGATCGGCGACTCGAATAACGTGTGCAACACGTGGCTGCAGGCGGCGACGATATTCGACTTCAACGTCCACGTATCGACCCCGCCGGGCTACGCGGTCGAAGCCGAGCGCGCGGGCATCTACGACGACAGTCACTTCGAATCGTTCAGCGACCCGCTCGAAGCGGCACGCGGCGCCGATCTCATCACCACCGACGTGTGGACCAGCATGGGCATGGAAGCCGAGGACGCCGAGCGCAAGCACGATTTTGAAAACTGGCAGGTCGATGCCGAAATGATGCGCATGGCCAAACCGGATGCGCTGTTCATGCACTGCCTGCCCGCGCATCGCGGCGAAGAAGTCGCCGCCGAAGTCATCGACGGCCCGCAAAGCGTCGTCTGGGATGAAGCCGAAAACCGCCTGCACGCGCAAAAAGCGCTGATGGAATACCTGCTGCTCGGCCGCACCATCGTCTAGACACCGTAAGGAGTGAGACGTGAGGTGTGAGGCACGTGCCGCGCGAGCGCGAAATCATCGACGGCATCGGCAAACAAGCCGCTGACTACCGCCTCGATCCCGGGATCGCCAAAGACTTCTTCCGCGCCCGGATCGAAGCTTCCGAAATCATCCAGCGCGGGCGATGAAATTGTCGGTCGCGGGCAGCCGCGGCGCCCTGCGCTAAGTAGAATGTCCGCGTGACGCCTGGAATCGACTACGCGCTCGGCGCGATGGTCTGCTTCGGAGGCGCTGACCTTATCTACAAGCGCGCCGCAGACAACGGCATTCAAGCGCACCAGTTCCTGATGGCGCAGGCGTGGTTTTACGCGCCGGCCATATGGATTTACGCGTTTGCCTCCGGCACGCTCGAGTTCACGCGCGCGGCGTGGTGGGGCGCGATCGCCGGCCTGTGCGTGTACGCGGCATCGCCTTCCTGCGCGAGCGGCTCACGCGGCGCAAGAGCAGCGGCTTAATTGCCGCCCTCGGCGCACTCGCATTTTTCGCGTGCGGCTGACCGCGCCGGCAAGTTTTGCTGGCTCTCGCGCGCGGGCGCGCTTAGAATTGGCGTTTTTTGCAGCCGGAATTTACGCGCCATGCCTGACATCAAGAAAGTAGTGCTCGCATACTCGGGCGGCCTCGACACTTCGGTCATTCTGAAGTGGCTGCAGGACACCTATCACTGCGAAGTCGTCACCTTCACCGCCGACATCGGCCAGGGCGGGGAAGTCGCGCCCGCGCGCGCCAAGGCCAAGAAGATGGGCGTGAAAGAAATCTTCATCGACGACCTGCGCGAGGAATTCGTGCGCGATTTTGTGTTCCCGATGTTCCGCGCCAATGCGATCTACGAAGGCGAGTACCTGCTCGGCACCTCGATTGCGCGGCCGCTGATCGCCAAGCGTCAGATCGAGATCGCGAAATTGACGCGTGCCGACGCGGTAAGCCACGGCGCCACCGGCAAAGGCAACGACCAGGTACGGTTCGAACTCGGCTATTACGCGCTCGAGCCGAACATCCACGTGATCGCGCCGTGGCGCGAATGGAATCTCACCTCGCGCGAAAAGCTGCTCAAGTACGCCGAGAAGCACGGCATTCCGGTCGAGATGAAGAAAAAAGGCGGTTCGCCGTACTCGATGGACGCCAACCTGCTGCACATCTCGTTCGAAGGCCGCATGCTTGAAGACCCGTCGCGCGAGCCTGAAGAGTCGATGTGGCGCTGGACGGTATCGCCGGAAAAGGCGCCGAACCGCGCCGAGTACGTCGAGCTCGAATATCAGCGCGGCGACATCGTCGCCGTCAACGGCAGAAAGCTCGCGCCCGCCAAAGCGCTGGAGGCGCTCAACAACCTCGGCGGCAAGCACGGCATCGGCCGGCTCGACCTGGTTGAAAACCGCTACGTCGGCATGAAGTCGCGCGGCTGCTACGAGACGCCGGGCGGCGCCATCATGTTGAAGGCCCACCGCGCGATCGAGTCGATCACGCTCGACCGCGAAGTCGCGCATCTGAAAGACGACCTGATGCCGCGCTACGCGTCGCTGATCTACAACGGCTACTGGTGGAGCCCCGAACGCAAAATGCTGCAGTCGATGATCGACGCGTCGCAGGCGCGGGTCAACGGCCGGGTGCGCGTCAAACTCTACAAAGGCAATGTCATCGTCGCCGGCCGCGATTCGGACACCGATTCGCTCTTCGACCCGAATATCGCCACGTTTGAAGACGACAAAGGCGCCTATGATCAGATGGACGCCGCCGGGTTCATCAAGCTCAATGCGCTGCGCATGCGCATCGCGGCCAACCTGCAACGCAAACGCAAATAGGATGTTGCAGTGCCCAAATTCGACAACGAAGCGCTGGAAACGCTCGACTACGTCTGCCACTTCGGCTAATTGAAACGGCGTTAACTGCGGGAGTCTAAGAGTGCCTATCCTAATGAAACACGTGTGCGTTGCTGCCAGAATTGGTGATGGCAAGGCGCCCGGTGAAGGCAATAGTCATTCTATTGCCAAGACGAGCAACGCAGCGTCGCGTGGAGGGCGGAGCAGGTTCCAAGCGCTTTATGCTTGGATGCGACCCCGCAGCGCGACATTCAGCGCACCGAATCCACGCGCCTTGTACGCACCTGCACGGTCGCATCCCCGCAAGCGGGGCGCGTCGCAGGGCGGAAGAGGGCTCCCTTTGGGATCTGACCCCGCAGACGCGCATTGGGATCGGCATGTA
>JANNPG010000641.1:0-2483 GCA_031399805.1 Betaproteobacteria bacterium
AGCGCTATGCAGGTTTCGCCCGGCTGACCCGGCACGGTGACAATGGTTGCGCCCCTGACTTTAGCGGCAACGGATTCCGGCGCCGCCGCCCAGCGCGACGCGCTGACGCGCATCGCCGCGTCGTTGTAGGTGAGCGCGTCGTCATCGGTCAGATCGGTTTTGCTGACAGAGGCCAGCTCGGTCAGCGCGCGGCCGGCAGCGGCGTCCGCCGCTTCGCTTTTACGTGCGCGCTGGTAGGCGAGGCCGGCCCACACGCTCGCGCGGCGCATCAGCACGCGATTTTTGAGATAACCGGGCAGCACGGATGCATCGACGCGATCGAGCACATCCGCTCTCCACGCATCGACGCGGTTGCGCTCCAGCGGGCGCAGATCGGGGTCGATGCAATCCTGACGCGTCAATGCCAGTGCGGCGCGGGCGCGCTGCTCCGGGCTCGAGCGCATCGCCAGGACGCGCCGGAACGCTTCGCCGTCATAGCAAATCCGCATGCGCCCGGCGCGCTCGTAGTTCGTGAACTTGATGCCGTAGCGGGCAGCTACATCCAGATGCGCGGACAGTGTCGCCTCCGCGGCTTTGTTCTCGCTCACGCCGGACGACGCGCGGCGTGCCAGGCGGTCTGCAAAAGTGCCGAGCGCGTCCAATGCTTCGACGCCGTCTTCACTATTGAGCGCCTCGGCCGGCGCCGCTTCGATATAAGCCGCCGCAAATCCGATGCCGAGCGCCTCGGCACCCGGCGTGTCGCGCACAAAGCGCACGATCACCAGCAACTCGGGCGCGTCCTCGGCGGCGAGCCTGATACGGCGCGCCTGATTCGCCCGCACGAATCCGCCGCGCTCGCGCCGGTGGTCGTAGACCTGCAGGTAATCCATGCGCTCGCCGCGCACCTCGACGACCTCGCCCTGCCACAGCACCGCCTGCTGCTGGGCCGAGTCACGGGGTGCTGCGCGCAGCGCGGTCTGGTCCCGCATGATGATGGCAGTGGCAACGGTAGCTGCGGTGGCGACCGGAACGATGGCGAAACCCAGCACGATGACTGCGCCTGCGATGACGGTGCGCAGCATGATTATTTCTCCTCTTTCTCTGTGTTGCCGTCGATGCCGGCTTGCTGATCGGCGGCCGCCCTGGCGCCGCGCTTTTGCCCGCCGAGGAGTGTTGCGCCGATAAACCCGCCATCCGAGGGCGGCGGCGCGATGATCACCTGGATTTTGTCGGAGAGTTTGTCCGCCAGCGTCTTCTGAATCAGGAGCGGATGGCGGGTCACCAATGCGCCCTCGCGCGCCATTTGATCCGCGTTGGCCTTGCCCACGCGCTCCAGGCGGTAGGCTTCGGCATCCGCGAGCTTCTGACGCGCGTCGGCTTCGCCACCCGCCTCGACGCGGCGCGCCTGCGCGCTGCCTTCCGCCACCCGGATGCGCGACACTTTGTCGGCCTCGGCCTCGAGTTGGCGCTGTTCGATCTGGCGCTGCTTGAACGGCAGCACATGTTTCATGGCTTCTTCCTGCGACTTGGCGGCGATGATCTGCTCGCGCCCGGCGGCTTCGGCGGCTTTCTCACGGCGCACTTTATCGGCCTCGCCGTCGAGTTCCATTTCCTTCACGCGCTTGTCCTTCAGCTCCAGCGTGTAGCGCATTTTCTCCGTGGCCAGCTCTTCGGCCAGGAGCCCGTTCATGCCGCGCTTGTAGTCGGCCGGCAGATCTACCTTGCCCATTTGCACGGCGCGCAGCACGATGCCATCAGCGGACAGCTTGGACGTGAGTTCTGACTCGATTGCCTGCTGGATCTCGACGCGTTTGGTCGAGAAGATTTCGCGCACGGTATAACGGGCAAATGTCTTGTAGATCACACCCTGTACCGCCGGCTCGACGATTTCCGCGCTGATGTTGTCGGGCTGGCTCTTCGACATGGCGCGCAGTTTGGCAGGGTCGAGCGCATAGCGGACCGACAAATCGACGCCGAGCGACAGGCCCTCCACGGATTGCAAAGGCGCCGCGCCCTCCGCGCGCCTGATCTGCTCGGGCTGGTAAGTCTGGTCACGCAGCGAGTACACACGCATGTCGTGCAGCCCGGGTATGACGAGCACGCCGCCGTCACGCCATTCGCTCACGTCGCCCGTGAGCTGGTTCACGCGCACGCCGATTTCGCCGCGCCCCACGTTCTGCATCGGCGGGTGGCGGTAGAGCGCATAGCCGGTAACGCCAATTACCCCCAGAAATATGAGCGCGCCCCTGGCGCCAATGATGCCCGAGAGCGTGCGCGCGGCGCCGTTTCTCGCGGCATTTGCCGCCATCCCGCCAAACCCGGCAACGGGTCCGGCCAACCGGTCGCGTATCGATTGGACCAAAACTTTTAAACGATGCAACATGACAATCTCCTTTAGTTAAGTGTTAGAGAAGCTCTGATTAAATCCGCAACCGTTCGCCCTGATGTATAGAAGGGTGAACGACTTTGCTCGGTAACCGCGGTGCGCGTGCTTCTATACATCA
>JANNPG010000645.1:0-6058 GCA_031399805.1 Betaproteobacteria bacterium
CGGGCTTGTTCACCCTGATGGCGCGCACCGATCCGCAATCGAAGGATGCGAGCGGCGTATCGGCATTCGTCGTGGAGCGCGCTACGCCGGGGGTATCCGTCGGCAAACCCGATCGCAAAATGGGCCAGCGCGGCTCGCATACCGCCGACGTCATATTCGATAACGCGCGGGTGCCGGCCGCCAATCTCATCGGCGGCAAGGAAGGTGTTGGTTTCAAGACCGCGATGAAGGTGCTCGACAAGGCGCGACTCAATATCGCCGCCGTATGCGTGGGCGCCGCCGGCCGCATGCTTGAAGAAGCGCTGAATTACGCGCTGCAGCGCAAACAGTTCGGCCAGCCGGTTGCCGAATTTCAACTCGTGCAGGCGATGTTGGCCGACTGCCAGACCGAAATTTTCGCTGCGCGCAGCATGACGCTGGAAGCCGCGCGCAAACGCGACAATGGCGAGAACGTGACGATGGAAGCGGCGTGCTGCAAGTATTTCGCCTCCGAAATGTGCGGCAGAGTCGCCGACCGCGCGGTGCAAATCCACGGCGGCGCAGGTTACATGGCCGAGTCGCCGATCGAGCGTTTCTACCGCGATGTGCGGCTCTTCCGGCTCTACGAAGGCACCAGCCAGATTCAGCAACTGGTCATCGCGCGCAACTTGATCCGCAACGCCAGCCGTTAGCCAGCGCATATTCGCAGGAGTACAGGCCGTGCCGTTTGATGAACTGTTGAAACAATTGCGCGAACGTACCGCGTGGGTGCTCGCGATGGGCGGCGCGGAAAAACTTGCCCGGCGCAAAGCCGAGGGCCATCTCAACGCGCGCGAGCGCATCGACTACCTGATCGACCAAGGCAGCTTCATCGAGTCCGGCATGTTCGCGGTCGGCGTTCGTCCCGAGGTGCGCCACAAAACCCCGGCCGACGGCAAGGTTGCGGGCTTTGCGCGCATCGGCGGCCGCGACGTCGCACTGGTGTCGAACGATTTCACCGTGCTCGGTGCGTCGTCGTCGGTGATCAACATGAAGAAGATCAAGCACGTGAAAGAGGTCGCGGCCAGGCGCGGACTGCCGCTCATCCTGCTCGGCGAGTCGAGCGGCGCGCGCATGCCCGACCGCATGGGCTCGGCCGGGCGCGCCATCATCGCGCAGGACCCCGCCGAATACCAGCGCCTGCGCGAAACGCCGTGGGTGTCGGCGCTGCTTGGCGCGTGCTACGGTTCGTCGACGTGGTATTCGGCGATGTCGGATTTCGTTGTCATGCGCAAAGGCGCGATCATGGCGATCGCGAGCCCCGGCGTCACCTCGATTGCGATCAACAAACCGATCGGATCGGAAGAACTCGGCGGCTGGAAATTGCTCACCGGCATTTCCGGTCTTGCCGATCTCGCGGTCGACACTGACGAGCAGGCGCTCGATGCGATCAAGCGTTTTCTTGCCTATTTGCCGAGTCATTGCAATGAACCGCCGCCGGTGCAGCCGGTGCCGGCGGGGTCCGATGACGCATGCCGCACGATGCTGGAGATCGTGCCCGAGTCGCGCAACAAGGTCTACGACGTGCGCAAAGTGATCAACGCCATCGCGGATACCGACTCCCCGTTCGAACTGAAAGAACGTTATGGCAAGTCGATTGCCACGGTGCTCGCGCGGCTCGATGGCAGAAGCGTCGGGTTTATCGCGAACAATCCACTGTTCAAGGGCGGCGCGCTGGATGCCGACGCCTGCCAGAAGATCACCAGCTTCATGGTCCTGTGCGATTCGTTCAACGTGCCGCTGGTGTTTCTGGTGGATGTGCCCGGATTCCTGATCGGCGTCGAAGGCGAAATGCGCGGCATGCCCGGCAAGGTGATCAACTGGATGAACGCGATGAGCCAGGTCAGCGTGCCCAAGATCACCGTTATCATGCGCAAGAGCTACGGACAGGCGTATATCAACATGGCGGGCGGCAAGGGCGCGGATGAAGTAGCACTCTGGCCGACCGCCGATCTGGGCTTTATGGATCCGGCGGTGAGCGTCAACGTGCTGCATGGCGTCAAGCAGGAAGACGATCCTGAGCGCTTCAAAGAACTCATCGCGGAAGTGCAGCGCGACACCTCGGCATGGGCGCTCGCCGAATTGTACGAAGCGCAAACCGTGATCGACCCGCGTGAGACGCGCGCTTACCTGATCCGCACGCTCGACGTGCACCGAATGCGCCTGAAGAACGGCGTGGGCGAGCACCGGTTGCGCAACTGGCCGACGAGTTACTGAGAGAGTGCAAGCATGCATTACGCGCGCGCAGCGATGGCATTAATGTTAGCGCTTACCCCCATGACAGAGGTTGCGGCGCAAGGCTATCCGTTGAAACCGATACGCTTTGTCGTGCCCTATGTGCCCGGCGGCAATACCGATATTCTGGCGCGCCTGATCGGGCAGAAACTGAATGAAGCGTGGAAGCAGCAGGTCATCATCGACAACCGGGCAGGAGCGGCGGGCACCGTCGGTGCCGAACTGGTCGCGCGCGCGCCCGCTGACGGCTACACCATCATCATGGGCACCTTCGGCAACATTATCGTTGCCAACAGTCTCTACAAGAATCTCAAATACGACCCACTGAAGGATTTCGCGCCGGTTGCGCTGGTCGCATTGCCGCCGGGCATACTCGTCGAACATCCCGCGGTGCCCGCGCAAAACGTGAGGGAACTCGTCGCCTACGCGAAGATGAACCCGGGCCGCCTCAACTACGGTTCGCCCGGCAGCGGTGCGTGGAATCACCTGTTTTTCGAACTCTTCAACGCGAGCGCCGGCGTCTCCATTGTTCATGTGCCGTACAAAGGAATCGCACCCGCGGTGATCGATCTCCTGGGCGGCCAGGTGCAGCTCGCGATATCGGCGTTTCCGACCGCGCTGCCGCACGTCAGGAGCGGCAAGCTGCGCGCGCTGGCGGTCACCAGCGTAAAACGATCGGGCTTGATGACTGAAGTGCCGACGATAGCGGAGTCGGGATTGCCCGGCTACGAAGCAGCGGGCTGGTTCGGCGTACTCGCGCCCGCCCGCACACCGCCGGCAGTGGTTGCCAAACTCAACACCGAGATCAACCGCATACTCGAGCTGCCCGAGGTCAAAGCAAGCCTTGCCAGCGATGGCGCGGAACCCGCGGGCGGCACGCCGGCGCACATGGCGGAGTCGGCGCGCGCGGGCATTGCGAAATGGAGCAAACTCATACGCGAACTGAATATTCGCACCGAATAATGCGTGTCGGCACCCATGCATCGATGACAGATCCGGTTTAACCATGCCGTTTGAAGATTTGTTGCAGGAACTAGCAGTGCGCCGGCAGCGCGCGCTCGCCATGGGCGGCGCGGAGAAACTCGCGCAGCGCAAGGCGCAGGGCGTGCTTAACGCGCGCAAGCGCATCGAGCGTTTGTTCGATCCCGGCACGTTCCTCGAGTCGGGCATGCTGGCGGTTTCCAACCGCCCCGAAGACCGCTTGACGACGCCGGCCGACGGCAAGGTCGCCGGCTTTGGCCGCATCAACGGGCGCGAAGCCGCCGTGCTGGCCAACGATTTCACCGTCAAGGGCGCATCGAGCGCCGCGATCAACATCAAAAAGCTGAAGCACATGAAAAATGCCGCCAAGAAGCGCGGCATCCCGATGGTGTTTCTGGGCGAATCGACCGGCGCCCGTATGCCCGACGTGATGGGCGCGGCCAGCATAGGCTCGAAAGACGATCCAACGGAGTACCAGCGCATGCGCGAAGTACCGTGGGCGGCCGCGGTGCTCGGGCATTGTTACGGTTCTTCGGCGTGGTACGGCTCGATGTCGGATTTCTGCGTGATGCGCAAAGGCGCGATCATGGCGGTATCGAGTCCGCGCCTGATTTCGATGGCGACCGGCAGCGAGGTCGATCCCGAAGAGCTCGGCGGCTGGCGCGTGCACGCGGAGGCCAGCGGTCTCGTCGACCAGGTTGTCGACAGCGATGAGGAGGCGATAGACGCGATCAAAGCGTTCCTCTCGTATCTGCCGAGTCACCACATGTAAGCGCCGCCCGTACAACCGGTGCCGCCCGGCTCGGACGACGCGATCAAGGACGTGATGAAGCTCGTGCCTGAAGCAGCCAATCAGGTTTACGACATGCGCAAAGTCATTGCCTGCATCGTCGACCGCGGCTCGACATTCGAACTGAAAGCGCGCTTCGGCAAGACCATCGTTACGGCGCTCGCGCGGCTCGACGGCAGGACGGTCGGCGTGATTGCCAACAACCCGCTGTACAAAGGCGGCGCAATCGACGCGGATGCGTGCCAGAAAGTACAAAGTTTCATGGTGCTGTGCGACTCCTTCAACATTCCGCTGGTGCTGCTCGTCGACCAGCCAGGATTTTTGATCGGGGTGGAGGGCGAGCAAAAAGGCGTCACCGGCAAAGTCATGAACTGGCTGAATGCAATGACACTGTGCACCGTGCCCAAGATTTCGATCATTCTGCGCAAGAGCTACGGCCTCGCGGTATCGAACATGGGCGCCGGTGGCAATGCCGACGAAGTGTGCTGCTGGGTGACCGCCGAGGTAAGCTTCATGAAACCGGAATTCGGCGCCAAGGTGGTGTTTGGCGTCAGCGAAGACGAGCCTGAAAAATTCAAGGCAGCGGTCGCGAAAATGAACAAGGGTGCGACACCCTACGACATGGCGGCGATCTACACCGCGCAGAACGTGATCGACCCGCGGGATACGCGGGAATACCTGCAACGCACGCTCGAAATTCACCGCATGCGGCTGACCAACGGCGTCGGCGAGCATTTGATGCGGACGTGGCCGACGAGCTATTAAACGCTTATTCGCCGACCTCGAGCCCGGTCATGCCCCAGCGCGCGCCGCTGTTGACAAAGCACGCGCGGTATTCGAGCGGACTTCTGGCGTGCTCTTCGGGCACGTAACCTTCGCCGGCATTGGTTTTCAGCTTGATCCACTTCTGCGGGTTTTCCTTATTCTCATCGGCCACCTCCCAGTCGACGACCTGGACGAGATCGTATGACAGGGTGAGCAGGGTCGCCGAATTCGCCGCCGGCCGCGCCTTCATCAGCGTTTCTTTCGCGATGATTGCGCCGGAAGCGTCGTCGCCCGCGTTTTCCGGCCATTTGTAATAAACATAAGGCGCGCAGAATTCCACGACCTTCTTGTCACGTTTGACGAATACACCGCCGAGAAACAGGACTTTCGGCAGTTCGATCCACAACGGGCTCGTTGCCGATTGCGGCTCCCAGAGTTTTTTGAATTCAGCGACGCCGTCGGTGCCGGAGGTATTGCGGATTTTTGGGTCGACGATACCGAGCAGGAATTGCGGGTTGCGCCGGGCAAGCGCATCAAGGAGCCGCGCCTTGAAGCGCGGCCAGGTCGCGTCAGTCGCGCCCTCGTCGACCGGCGGCAGTTTCATTCCCTGTGCGGCGTCCGCCGTCGCGTGCAGCAACAGGATCGCGCAGCACCATGCGGCGAATTTCATCAGCATCCCTTGAACTTGCCGCGGCGTTTCTCGAAAAACGCCGTTAGCGCTTCCTGGTGGTCTTCGGTTTTGTGGCACAGCGCCTGAAAGCTTGAACACACGTCCAGATGCTCGGCCAGCGGCTGCTGCTGGGCAAGTTTGAGCAGGCGCTTGGCATAGCGAACCGCGAGCGGCGGCTTGGCGGCGATCTTGCCGGCGATTTCGCGCGCGCGCGCGAGCAGCGCGTCAGGTTCGGTCACTTCGAGCAGGATGCCAAGCGCTTTCGCCTCGTCGGCCTTGACGATGCGCCCGGTCAGCGTAAGTTCGGCCGCGCGCTGATAGCCGAGCAGCCGCTGCAGAAACCATGCGCCACCGTCGCCGGGAATAATGCCGAGATTCACGAACGTCTCGCCGAATTGCGCATTGGTTGAACCGATGCGGATGTCGCACATATTCGCGAGATCGAAGCCCGCGCCGATCGCCGGGCCGTTGACCGCCGCAATCACCGGAATCTCCGCGTCCTGCAGCGCGAGCGGTATGCGCTGGATACCGTGTTTGTAGTTCTGCTGCAGCACGTGCGGCGGCGCTTTCGAGCGCTCGCCCATGGTCTTGATGTTGCC
>JANNPG010000650.1:0-18488 GCA_031399805.1 Betaproteobacteria bacterium
CCAGTCGCAGATTTTCGGCAGATACGCCGCGGGCCATTTGCGGATGCCCGGAATCTGCGAGCCGTCGGTCGGCTGGCAACCGACGATCTGTATCGCCGGGTTCTTTTCCTTGAGAAACCGCGAGACACCCATGATGGTGCCGGTCGTGCCCATGGCTGAAACGAAATGCGTGACCCGGCCGCCGGTGTCGCGCCAGATTTCCGGCCCCGTGCCTTCGTAATGCGCAAGCGGATTATCCGCATTGGCGAACTGGTCGAGAATCACGCCCTTGCCTTCGTCGCGCATTTTCTCGGCGACGTCGCGCGCCATTTCCATGCCGCCCGTTTGTGGTGTCAGCACGATCTGCGCGCCGAATGCCGCCATCGTCTGCCTGCGCTCGACCGACAGATGCTCGGGCATCACCAGCACCATGCGGTAACCCATGGTCGCCGCCGCCATCGCCAGCGCAATGCCGGTGTTGCCGCTGGTCGGTTCGATCAGCGTGTCGCCGGGCTTGATCTCGCCGCGCTGCTGCGCGCGCCTGATCATGGACAGCGCCGGCCGGTCCTTCACCGATCCCGCGGGGTTGTTGCCCTCGAGCTTGGCCAGCACCACGCTGCCGGTGTTTGCACCCATGCGTTGCAGCTTGACGAGCGGAGTGTTGCCGATGAAATCTTCAAGCGTTTTATACATGCTGATCAGACCCCTGAGCGCGCGAAAAGTGCGTCGATGTAGCGCGCGACACCCGTTTCTACCGTCAACAGCGGCCGCGCGTAACCGGCATCACGCAACGCAGTGATATCGGCTTCGGTATGGCTCTGATACCTGCCGGTGAGTTCGGCGGGAAACGGGATGTACTCGATCACGCCCTGGCTGCGCAGGTCCGCCAGCGTGAGGGGGGATTCGTCGTCGTGTTTGCGGCAGGCATTAATCGTGGCCACCGCAACGTCGTTGAAACTTTGCGCGGCGCCGGTGCCGACGTTGAAAATTCCCGACTGCTGCGGATTGTCGAGAAAGAATAAATTGACGCTGACCGCGTCCTCCACCGAGACGAAATCGCGCCGTTGCTCACCCGCCGCGTAACCACCGCTACCCTCGAACAGCCTGACCTTGCGGTTCGCGCGGTACTGATTGAAAAAATGAAACGCCACCGACGCCATGCGCCCCTTGTGCTGCTCGCGCTCCCCGTACACATTGAAATAGCGCAGCCCGACCACCTGCGCGGTGCGTTCCGCCCAGTTACGCCGCACGTATTGATCGAACAGAAACTTGGAATAGCCGTACACGTTGAGTGGCGCCTCGCACGCCCGGTTTTCACGAAATTCCGGACCAGCCCCGTAAACGGCCGCCGAGGACGCGTAGACATACGGAATCTCTTCGTCGGCGCAGTACTCGAACAACTCGCGGGAATAGCGGTAGTTGTTCTGCATCAAGTAGCGGCCGTCGGTCTCGGTCGTGTCCGAACATGCGCCCTGGTGCGAAACCGCGGCGATCGCGCCGTCGAACGCGCCGTTGTTAACCTCGCGCAGAAAGTCTTCCTTGTCGAGGTAATCGGCGATATTGCAATCGACGAGGTTGACGAACTTGTCGCCCTGCCTGAGATCATCGACCGCAAGCACATCGTGCTCGCCGCGCGCGCTCAACGCTTTGACGATGTTCGACCCGATGAAGCCGGCGGCGCCGGTGACTACTACATACATGTTCTGTCGTCCTGAATACGAAAGGATGAAGGCGGAAGGATGAAGGATGAATATTTCCTTCCCCGGCTCCCGCCGCGGCAATTAAAGAATGCTGTTTTGCCTTGCTGTTCCTTCATCCTTCCGCCTTGCGCCTTCATCCTTGCTTTTTCCCGCCTTCATCCTTCCCGAAGAGCTCTTCGGGATACGCCACCGCGGTGCCGAACTTGCCGACGACGATCCCGGCCGCGCGATTGGCGACGCGTACGGCCTCATCCGTCGCGTTGCCGCCGGCAAGCATCACCGCCAGCGTGGCGATTACGGTATCGCCCGCGCCGCTCACGTCGGACACCTCGCGCGCCTGCGCCGGCACGTGCAGGCGGCGCGCCCGCTCGTAGAGCGTCATGCCGTCCGCGCCGCGCGTCACCAGCAATGCGTCTATCTTCAATTTGCGCCGCAGCCGCTGCGCGCGTTCGGTCAATTCGCGCTCGCTCTTCCAATCTCCGGCAACGTCGCGGAATTCGTTGAGGTTCGGCGTCATCACGGATGCGCCGCGATAACGCAGGAAATCGTGCCCTTTGGGATCGATCAGCACCGGCTTATTATGCCGGCGCGCGAGGCTGATCATGCGCGCGATATGCGTCAATCCGCCTTTGCCGTAATCCGACAGGATCACCGCATCACAAGCGGGAACCCGCTTCGCATAATCAGCGAGTTTGGAGCGCAGGATCTCGTGGCTCGGTTCGGTTTCGAAATCGACCCGCAGCAGCTGGTGGTGATGCGGCCCGATCACGCGCAGTTTGACCGTGGTGTCTATGCTGCGGTCGCAATGCAGGCGCGCGGCGATCTTTTCCTGGCGCAGCATGGCCGCGAGCTTGCGGCCGGCCTCGTCGCGCCCGACCACCGACAGGAGCGTGACGCGCGCGCCCAGCGCTGCCACGTTGCGCGCGACGTTGGCGGCGCCGCCCAGACGCTCTTCGCTGTGCCTGAACTTCACCACCGGCACCGGCGCCTCGGGCGAAATCCGGCTGACGTCGCCGAACCAGTAGCGGTCGAGCATGACATCGCCGACCACCAGTACGCGCGCGCGCTTCAAGGATGAAGGATGAAGGATGAAGGATGAAGGATCCGCGCGCACCGCCCGGGACGTGCTCTTCCTCTTGCCGCCGTCTGCCGCCATTCCTGTTGTACTCATCCTTCCGCCTTCCGCCTTCATCCTTCATCCTTCAACGTTACGCCCTTCCAATACCTGAATACTCGAGCCCGTGGCTGCTCACCATGGCCGGCTCGTAGAGGTTGCGCCCGTCAATAATAACGGGCGTGCGCATCCGGCGCTTCATATCACCGAAATCGGGACTGCGGAACTCCTTCCACTCGGTGACGATAACGAGGCAGTCCGCGCCGTCGAGGGCGCTCTGCGGCGACGCTGCGTACGCAATGCGCGGCAGGGCGGCAAAGGATTTCCTGGCCTGCGCAACCGCCACCGGGTCGTAAGCCACCACGGCGCCGCCGCGTTCGACGATGCCCGGCACGATGACCTGACTCGGCGCTTCGCGCATGTCGTCGGTGTTGGGTTTGAACGCGAGGCCCCAGACGGCAAAGCGCTTGCCCGACAAATCCTCGCCGAACCGGCGCGTGATCTTTTCGAGCAGCCGCGACTTCTGCTCCTGGTTGACCGCATTGACCGCACCGATAATCCTCAGTTGCATGCCGGCTTCGTGCGCGGTCTGCTGCAGCGCCGACACATCCTTCGGAAAACACGCGCCGCCATAGCCGCATCCCGCGTACAGAAAGTGGTAGCCGATGCGCTTGTCCGAGCCGATGCCCTGGCGCACGTACTCGATATCGGCGCCGAGGCGCTCGGCGAGATTCGCCAGCTCGTTCATGAACGAAATTCGCGTAGCGAGCATCGCATTGGCCGCGTACTTGGTCAGTTCGGCGGACGGTATATCCATGATGATCATGCGCTCGTGATTGCGTTGGATGGGCGCATAGATCGCGCGCATGATGCTCTTCGCCCGTTCGTCGTCGGCGCCGATCACAATGCGGTCGGGCCGCATGAAATCATCGACTGCGGCGCCCTCCTTCAGAAACTCCGGGTTCGACACCACGCTGAAATCGACGGCCTTGCCGCGGCGCGCAAGTTCCTCCGTGATCGCCGCCCGCACTTTGCCGGCAGTGCCCACCGGCACCGTCGACTTGTCCACCACCAGCCGGTATTCCTCCATATGGCGTCCAATCGCGCGCGCGGCCGCGAGCACATACTGCAGGTCGGCCGATCCGTCTTCGTCGCGCGGCGTGCCGACCGCGATGAACTGGACCTGTCCGTGGGCGACGCTCGCGGCGAGGTCCGTCGTGAAATGCAGGCGCCCGGCGGCGACGTTGCGCTTGACGAGCGGATCAAGTCCTGGCTCATAAATCGGAATTTCGCCGCGCATGAGGCCGGCGATCTTGTCCGCATCCACGTCGAGGCACAGCACGTCGTTGCCGAGTTCTGCGAGGCATGCGCCGGATACCAGCCCGACATAACCGGTGCCTATGATGGTGATTTTCATGACCTGGACTTGCCCGCTATTTCCTGATTGATGGCGGCGAGTGCTGCGACCGGGTCCGGCGCCTGGGTCACCGGACGCCCGATCACCAGGTAATCCGCGCCGGCGGCAACGGCGTCGGCCGGCGTCATCACCCGCTGCTGATCGTCGCTGGCGCCGCGCGCCGGACGAATGCCGGGTGTGACGAGACAAAACTGATCGCCGCACGCGCGTTTAAGCAAGGCGGCCTCCTGCGCCGAGCACACCACTCCGTCGAGTCCGCTCGCCTGCGCGAGACGCGCCAGCCGCAGTACCGCCGCCGCCGGCTCGCCCTCAATACCCACTTCCCGCATATCGTTCGCTGCCATGCTCGTGAGCAGAGTGACGGCAATTAATTTCGGGCGCCGCGTTGCCGCCACTACCGCGTCCCTGGCCGCCTCCAGCATGGCGCGGCCGCCGAGCGCGTGCACGTTTAACATCCACACGCCGAGCCCCGCCGCCGCCTTGCAGGCGCCGGCGACGGTATTCGGAATATCGTGAAATTTCAGGTCCAGAAAGATGTCAAATCCGCGTTGCGTAAGTTTCTCGATCAACGCCGGCCCGGCCGCGGTAAACAATTCCTTGCCGACCTTGAGCCGGCATGACTGCGGCTCGAGGCGCGCGGCGAACGCCAGCGCCTCATCCGCCGCCGAAAAATCGAGCGCCACGATCACGCGCGGATCCGTCATGCCGGTATCCCTTTTTCCTCGGCGCGGCGCGGTGAGTAGGTCTCCCATTCGCCGCATGCCGGGCAGTGCCAATAATACTGGCGTGCGCGAAAGCCGCAATTGTCGCACTTATACATCGCGAGCGTGCGCGTGTGCTGGTGCACGAGATTTTTCACGAGTTCCAGATCGTGGCGCCGCTGCACCGGCGCGTCGAGCAATTGCGCTTCGAGCAGTTTATCCAGACCGAGCAGCGTCGGGCTGCGCCGCATCTCGTCGCGTACCACCTGATACGCGGGCTCCGCGCCCTGCTGCTCGAGTATGCAGGTAAACACCACGTTCAACACGTCGAGTGACGGGTATTTGCCGAGGAGTCCGCGCAGCAGATTCAATCCTTCGCTCGGCTTGTCGAGCAGTTTGTACGCGCCGATCAGCCGCTCGGCGACGAGCGCCAGATACTCGGGGTTCTGGGTTTCGATCCGTTTCCAGGCATCGATTGCAGCCTCATGGCGATTGAGCGCGAGTTCCAGATCACCGAGCAGCACGTTCGCGCGCGCGCACAGGCGGTGATGCGCCAGCGCCCGCTCCAGAAACGGACGCGCCGCGTGGGGCTGCGAATCCATGATTTCCCGGCTCGCCATTTCGCAATAAAAATTGGCGATTTCCTTCTGGTGCGACTGCCCGGTCACCCCTTCGAGCTGTTGCGCGATATCGACCGCCTTCTGCCAGTCCTTCTCCTGCTCGTAAATTTCGAGCAGATACTTGAGTGCGGCTTCGGCGTGCTGGCTGCCCTTCAATTTCGCGAACAGCTCTTCAGCGCGGTCGAGCAGCCCCGCCTTCAGATAGTCCTGCGCGAGCTCGAACAGAGCATCGAGCTTCTGCGGTTGCGGCAGGTCCGCGCGTTCGACCAGATTCTGGTGCATGCGGATCGCGCGCTCGACTTCACCGCGCCGGCGGAAGAGAGACCCCAGCGCGAAATGCAGCTCTATCGTCTGCGGCTCGACTTTCACGACCTCGATGAATGCCTCGATCGCCTTGTCGGGCTGCTCGTTCAGCAGAAAGTTCAGCCCTCTGAAATACGACTTTGGCAATGCACGCGATTCCGACAGCAGATGTTTGATATCGATGCGCGCGGCGAGCCAGCCGAGCGCAAAGAACACGGGCAACGCGAGCAACCACCAGTATTCGATTTCCATTCCGGGCCCGGGGTGTTTTGACGATCCAGGCTAGATCGGCGCGGGCGTCAACGCTGCGGCCGCGGCGCGCGTCAAGCGGCGCAACTCCCGTTTGAGACCCACTATCTGGCGCCGCTGCCTGACGATGATGACAACACTTGCCGTAACACCGAGCGCGATGCCGGCGGCGAAAAACACCAGCAAAACGAATACCAGGGGCGCGTGCCACTCGACGCCGAGAAAATAGCGCACCGCGACGCTGTCGGTATTCTTGACCGCAAATCCGAGCAGCAACAGGAATACCGCCGCCCCGACGGTCGCCTTGACCAGCAAGAACAAGGTTCTCATCTCAAAATCCTCTGGCCATAACCCGTTAATTCCGCACAATCCCGATCCTGCGCACGGACAAAAAAAAACGGCACTATCTTTCGATGATGCCGCACCGGGCAAACCGCAACGCGTGTTACTTCTTGAAATCGACGCGTTCGCGCAATTCCTTGCCCGCCTTGAAGTGCGGTACGTACTTTGCCGGCACCTGCACTTTGTCGCCCGATTTAGGGTTGCGGCCGGTCCGCGGCGGACGGTAATTCAGGCCGAAACTGCCAAACCCGCGAATCTCGATGCGCTGCCCCTCGGAGAGGCTCTTGCCCATCGCGTCGAGCACCATCTTCACCGCGAGCTCGGCGTCCTTCGCCACCAACTGGGGATAGCGCGCCGCCAGCTTCGCGATCAACTCGGACTTCGTCATGCTAACCCCTCTTACCGGTCGGTGTTGGAAGTGTCCATCTTGGCTTTGAGCAGCGCACCGAGACTGGTGGTGCCGGCATTCGCGGGCTTGTCGGACGCCATCTTCTGCATCGCCGCTGTTTCGTCCGCCATATCCCGCGCCTTGATCGACAGGTTGATCGTGCGATTCTTGCGATCGATATTGATGATCATCGCCGTTACCGCGTCCCCCTCCTTGAGGTGCGTGCGGATGTCTTCAACCCGATCGCGCGCAACTTCAGACGCGCGCAAATATCCTTCGACGTCGCCCTCGAGAGCAATCACTGCGCCCTTGGCATCAATCGACTTGACGCTGCCCTTGACGATGCTGTTCTTGTCGTGCGTCGAGACGAAACCGGTAAACGGATCGCCATCGAGCTGCTTGATGCCGAGCGAGATGCGCTCGCGCTCGACGTCGATCGAGAGCACCATCGCTTCGGTCTCGTCGCCCTTCTTGTAATTGCGCACGGCTTCCTCGCCGGCGACGCTCCACGACAGGTCCGACAGGTGCACCAGGCCGTCGATGTTGCCGGGCAGACCGATGAAAACCCCGAAGTCGGTGATCGACTTGATCTGGCCTTTCACCTTGTCGCCTTTTTTGGCGTTGATCGAAAACTCTTCCCACGGATTCGGCTTGCATTGCTTCATGCCGAGCGAAATCCGGCGGCGGTCCTCGTCGATCTCGAGCACCATCACCTCGACCTCGTCGCCCAACTGCACGACGCGCGACGGATGCACATTCTTGTTGGTCCAGTCCATCTCGGAGACATGCACCAGACCTTCGATGCCCTGCTCGATTTCAACGAACGCGCCGTAGTCGGTGAGATTGCTGACCTTGCCAAAGAGCCGCGTGCCCTGCGGGTAACGGCGCGAAAGTCCCACCCACGGGTCTTCGCCCAACTGTTTCATGCCCAGCGATACGCGGTTTTTTTCCTGATCAAACTTGAGTACCTTGGCCTCCACTTCGTCGCCGACTGCAAGCACCTCCGACGGATGCTTGACGCGACGCCACGCAAGATCGGTTATGTGCAGCAAGCCGTCGATGCCGCCGAGGTCGACGAACGCGCCATAGTCGGTGATGTTCTTGACGATGCCCTTGACCACCGCGCCTTCGGTGAGACTCGAGAGCAGCGCCTGGCGCTCCGCACCCTGCGACGCTTCGAGTACCGCGCGGCGCGAAACCACGACGTTGTTGCGCTTGCGGTCGAGCTTGATGACCTTGAATTCCATCACCTTGTTTTCGTACGGCGAGGTGTCCTTGACCGGACGGATGTCCACGAGCGACCCCGGCAGGAAGGCGCGTATGCCGTTCACCATCACGGTGAGCCCGCCTTTGACCTTGCCATTGATCAGCCCTTCAACGACGCTGCCCTTTTCGAGCGCCTGCTCCAGATCCATCCACGCCGCGAGGCGTTTCGCCTTGTCGCGCGACAAGCGCGTTTCGCCGAAGCCATCTTCAAGAGCGTCGATCGCGACCTGCACGAAGTCACCCGGCTTGACTTCGATTTCGCCGCGATCGCTGCGAAATTCTTCAGCCGGAATATAGGCTTCCGACTTCAGTCCGGCATTGACCACGACGTGATTGGCATCGATGCGTATCACTTCGGCGGTGATGACTTCGCCGATGCGCATTTCCTTGCGCGCGAGGCTTTCCTCGAACAGCGCAGCAAAAGAATCGGGTAGAGCGGAGGGGGAAACAGTTGTGGTCATTGTCTGCACGTTAAGAACCTGAAATTAACCCGCTTTTAACGGGGTCTGGTTAATCAAATGCCATGAACCTGGCAGTTCATGGCGCCCGCACTGCAACCGCATAGCGCGCCAGCACTTGTCCTACGGCCTGCTCAATGGTCAGGTTCGTCGTATCGAGCAAACTGGCATCACTATTCATTTGCAGGGGTGCCACGGCGCGCCCGCTATCGCGGTCGTCGCGTGCCCGGATATCCTGCAAAAGGGCGGCCATATTAGCACCCATTCCTTTTCCTATCAACTGTTTATACCGCCGCCGGGCGCGCGCTTCCGCGTCCGCCGTCAGGTAGATTTTAAGCACTGCATCGGGAAATACCACTGAACCCATGTCGCGCCCGTCCGCCACCAGGCCGGGCGGCGCGCGCAATGCGCGCTGGCGCCTGAACAATGCGCGCCGTACTGACGCCAGCATAGCCACCTCGGATGCCGCGGCGCTGGCCTGTTCTGTGCGAATGGCATCGGTCACGAGCTCAGGACCAAGATAGATCTCGTCGCCCGCGAAACGCAGGTCCAGCGCCTCGGCAAGCCGTGCGACGGCCGCTTCGTCGGAACTATTGATGCACGCGCGGTGCGCCGCCAGTCCGACCAGCCGGTAAAGCGCGCCGCTGTCGAGGTAATGGAAGCCCAGGTGTTGCGCGACCCGTTTGGCGACGGTGCCCTTGCCCGATGCCGACGGGCCGTCGATCGCAATCACCGGCGGCTGCTTGATATTCCCCATTTTCCACACCTTACTTTGTGGTTTTGATTTTCAGTCCTGTAGTGCGGGCGAATTCAACGAAACCCGGGAAGGAAGTGGCAACGTTTGCGCAGTCGCTGATCGTAATTGGCGCATCCGCACGCAACGCGGCGACCGCGAATGCCATGGCGATCCGATGATCGGCGTGACTCGCAATGCTGCCGCCGCCATAACTGCCGCCGCGTACGCGCATGCCGTCGGCGGTCGGTTCCGCAACGATGCCCAGCGCATGCATGCCGTCCGCCATGACCTGGATGCGGTCCGATTCCTTGACGCGCAATTCCTCCGCCCCGCGCAATACCGTATCGCCGCGCGCATTGGCCGCCGCGATAAACAATACCGGAAATTCGTCGATCGCGAGCGGCACCAGCTCGACCGGGATGTCGATCCCCTTCAACCCGGCATAGCGCACGCGTATATCGGCAACCGGCTCGCCGCCGGCCAGACGCGCGTTGAGTAGTTCAATGTTCGCGCCCATCAGGCGCAGGATGTCTATCACGCCGGTGCGCGTCGGGTTGACGCCCACATGTTCGAGCGTCAGATCGGAGCCCGGCGCGATACTCGCGCCGACCATGAAGAACGCGGCGGAAGATATATCCGCGGGCACTTCGATATCCGTCGCCGTGAGCCGGCCGCCCCCGTTCACGCACGCCATACTGCCGCGGCGCTTGACCGGATAGCCGAACGCCGCCAGCATGCGCTCGGTGTGATCGCGCGTCGGCGCCGGTTCCACCACGCAGGTCCGGCCCCGCGCATAGAGTCCCGCCAGCAACAATGCTGATTTGACCTGCGCACTCGCAATCGGCATTTGATAGTCAATGCCGCGCAGATTGGCGATGCCCATGATCCTGAGTGGCGGGCGTCCGCCCTCGGCGGTGGATATTTCGGCGCGCATCGTCGCAAGCGGTTCCGCCACGCGCTTCATCGGCCGCTTGCATAAGCTCGCGTCACCCGTCAACTCGCAATCGAAGCTCTGCCCCGCCAAGAGCCCGCACATTAGACGCATCGAGGTGCCGGAATTGCCGCAATCAAGCACCGTGTGCGGCGCCGTGAGCCCGCGCAGGCCGACACCGTGCACGGTGACGCAGCCGCGTTCGGGACCGTCGATGCGCACGCCGAGCGCACGAAACACGTTCATCGTCGCAATCGCGTCCTCGCCTTCGAGAAAGCCACTGACGTGCGTCACGCCTTCCGCGATGGAGCCGAGCATTATGCTGCGATGGGAGATCGACTTGTCCCCCGGCACGCGCAGGTGCCCGGTCAGCGCGCCGCCTTGCTCGATTTGGTAGGTGAGTGTCATTGTTCAGGATTTTTTCAGCAGCCATTTCGCGCGCGCCGCGCGCGCGGCCGCGAACTTGGCTGCCAGCGCCGGCCCGTCGCTGGCTTCGATCATGCCGCGCACCGCCTCGAGATCGCTCAGATACCCATCCAGCGCGCCCAGGATTGCGTCGCGATTGGCAAGGCAAATATCCCGCCACATCTCGGGCGAACTGCCGGCAATGCGCGTCAAGTCGCGAAAACCGCCGCCGGTCTGCGTAAACAATTTTGCCGCATCGCGGTAGCCGGCGATATTGCCGACTGCAGTGAATGACAGCAAATGCGGCAGATGGCTCACCAGCGCAAAAACCCGATCGTGGTCGGCGGCGTTCATCGTGCTGACACGCATGCCGGCGAGTTTCCACGCCGCGGTCACCAACTTAACCGCGCCGGCCGCGGTCTCCGGTTCCGGCGTAATAATCAAATCGCGACCGGCAAAGAGTTCGGAGAAGGCCGCCGTGGCGCCGCTTTTTTCGGTGCCGGCGATGGGATGCGCCGGCACGAAACGGGCAAACGCCGTGCCGAGCTGGCGCCGCGCGCTAATGATGACATCGCGTTTGGTACTGCCCGCGTCGCTCACCACCGTATGCGGCGCGAGGTGCGGCGCAATCTGCGCGAGCACCGCACGGGTCTGTCCCAGCGGAACCGCCAGCAACACGAGGTCGGCATCCGTGACCGCGCGCGCGGGATCGGTGGCGATTTCGTCGATGATGCCAAGCCGGCGTGCGGCAAGCAGATTGGCGCGGCTGCGACCGACGCCGACCACGCGCGCGACGGCGTGCTGTTGCTTCAGCGCGAGCGCGAAAGAGCCACCGATCAGCCCGACACCGAACACGACGAGCTTGCCGATCAGGCGGCGGCCGGCATTGCGCCCGGCGCGTTTTTTCGGCGGGCTTTTTTTCATGCCGTTAAAGACTGCTGCAAGGCTTCCAGAAATCGTTCGTTTTCAGATTCGAGGCCGATGCTCACGCGCAGATACTCCGGCAGGCCGTAACCCGCGATCGGGCGCACGATCACGCCGCGCCGGAGCAGCCGCTGAAACACGCCGGCCGCATCAATGACCCGGAAGCTGACGAAGTTCCCGAACGACGGAATGTAAGTGAGCCCCAGCCGGGTCAAACCGGCGGTGACGCGGCGCATCCCGGTTTGATTGAGTTCGAAGCTGCGGCGCACAAATTCGCGATCGCCGAGCCCCGCCGCCGCCGCCGCGAGAGAAATGCTGTTCACGTTGAACGGCTGGCGCACGCGATTCATCAAGTCCGCCACGCCCGGATGAGCGAACGCGTAGCCGACGCGCAGGCCGGCGAGCCCGTAGGCCTTGGAAAACGTGCGCGTGACGATCAGATTGGGAAACTCGCCGAGCCACGCGACGCTGTCCGCCTTCAGTTCGTCGGGAATGTATTCGTTATACGCCTCATCGAGCACGACGATCACCTGCCGCGGCACCGCGCACAGAAAGCCGTGCAGTTCTACGCTGCGCATCAGCGTTCCCGTCGGATTGTTCGGATTGGCGAGAAAAATGAGCCGCGTGCGCGGCGTGACGGCGCGCAGCATCGCCGCGAGATCGTGTCCGAACTCGCGCGCAGGCACTTCGATCCCGCTGGCGCCGACCGCCTGGGTCGCCAGCGGATAGACCGCGAACGCGTGCTGCGCGTAAATAGCCTCGAGCGCCGGCGTAAGAAACGCCCGCGCGGCGAGTTCGAGCACGTCGTTGGAGCCGTTGCCGAGCACGATTTGCGCCGTGTCCACGCCGTACCGCTGCGCCAACGCATTCTTCAACTCGAAGCCGTTGCCGTCGGGATATCGCGCGACCTCGGCGAGCGCCGCCTGCATCGCCTGCATCGCGAGCGGACTCACGCCCAGCGGATTCTCGTTCGACGCGAGCTTGATGATGGTGTCGGGATCGAGATTCAGTTCGCGCGCAAGCTCCGCGATCGGCTTGCCCGGCTGATAGGGCGCGATCGCGCGTATGTAGGCGGGCGCGAGATCGCAAATATCCTGCCCGTCTGTCCCTGCCACGAGAGCCGGCATCCGGTCAGTCGGGCAGCGTGAAATCAGGCCGGGGGGCACTGACCGTTACGGCGCGCGGCACCGCCCGCGCGGCGCCGGCTCCTGCAGCGAATTTGAATTTCCCGGCGCGTTTCAATGCGCGCCCGCGGGGTACGACCCGAGATTTTTCAGAAATGCCGCTTTGGTTGCCAGGGCCTTCAGCGCGCGCGCGACGTTGCGATCCCGCCGATGGCCTTCGATGTCGACGTAAAACAGGTATTCCCAGCGTCCGGTGCGCGCCGGGCGGGATTCCAGCCGCGTCATGCTCACGCCATGCCGCGCGAGCGGCGTCAGCAAGGCATGTATCGCACCCGGCACATTGCGCGTCGACATCACGAGGGAGGTCTTGTCCTTGCCCGACGGTTCCGCATCGTGCGCGGCGATGACCACGAAGCGCGTCGTGTTCTGCGGCTCGTCCTCGATGTTGCGGGCGATGATTTTCAAGCCATAGACCGCGGCCGCGGTCTTGCTTGCGATAGCCGCCGCCGCCGCATCCTTCGACGCCATGCGCGCGGCCTGGGCGTTGCTGACCACCGGCACGCGCTTGGCTCCAGCGTAACGCTGGTTGAGCCATTCGTGACATTGCGCGAGACTCTGGCTGTGCGAGAGTATCTTTCGCACACCCGCCGGTTTGCCGCTCCGGCTCATCAGGCATTGATGCACGGGCAGCAACACTTCGCCGCACAACCTGAGCGGGGTGGCGAGCAGCAGGTCATGCGTGCGGCCGATGCTGCCCTCGGTCGAATTCTCCACTGGCACGACCCCGTATTGCACTTGCCCCGCCTCGACCTGCCGGAACACGTCGTCGATCGACGCGCAGGGCAGCAACTTTGCCTGGCTGCCGAACTGCCTGATCGCCGCTTCCTCGCTGAACGTGCCCTGCGGCCCTAGATAAGCGACCGCTATGCCATCCTCGAGCGCGCGGCACGCGGACATGATTTCCATGTAAAGACGCGCGAGCGCCGGCGCCGGCAACGGCCCGCGGTTGCGCGCTGCTACGCGCCGCAATACCTGGGCCTCGCGCTCAGGGCGGTATTTGGCGCCGCGTTTGGCGTGGCCGATGGCCTGTGCGTGCGCGGCGCGCTCGCCGAGCATATCGACGATGCGGTCGTCGAGCGCATCGATACGGGCGCGAATTGTTTTAAGCTCGTCGCTCACTCAAGACCTTTGGAACCGCAGATAAACGCAGATAGACGCCGATATTAAATCAATCAGGCCCCATCGGGGTATCTGCGTTAATCGGCGTTCATCGGCGGTTGCTTTTCAGATTGTCTCGGCCGGCAGGTAACACACCGTAAGCACGCCTTTGATCGCGGAAATTCGCTCGACCACCGGCGCCGGCACCGCGCTGTCGACGTCGACCAGCGTGTACGCCATCTCGCCTTTCGACTTGTTGAGCATATTGTGAATATTGAGGCCCGCGTCCGCCATCGCGGTCGAGATCTGGCCGAGCATGTTGGGCACGTTGGAGATCGCAATCCCCACGCGATACTGCGATTCGCGCGCCATCACGACATCGGGAAAATTGACCGCGTTCTGAATGTTGCCGTGCTCGAGGTAATCGCGCAGCTGGTCGACCACCATGACCGCGCAATTGTCCTCGGCTTCGCGCGTCGAGGCGCCCAGATGCGGCAACGCGATCACGCCTGCCTGGCCCAGCAGCGCCTGCGCCGGAAAATCACACACATAGGATTTGAGCTTTTTCGCGGCCAGCGCCGCGAGCACAGCCGCATTGTCGACGATGCCTTCGCGCGAAAAGTTGAGCAAAATGGCGCCGTTGCGCATCAGCGCGAGGCGCTCGGCGTTCACCAGATTGCGGGTAGCATCGACATACGGCACATGCAGCGTCACAAAGTCAGCCGCCTTCAACACCTCTTCGACCGAGTTCGCTTTCCTGACCTGCGAAGGCAGGCCCCACGCCGCGTCGACCGTGATATGCGGGTCGTAGCCGAGCACGTGCATGCCCAGCTTGATTGCGGCGTCCGCAACGAGGCTGCCGATTTTGCCGAGGCCGATTACGCCCAGCGTATGCCCCGGTAATTCGACGCCGGCGAAATTTTTCTTGCCGTCCTCGACCGTTTTGTTGAGCGTCTCGTCAGCGCCGGCCAGCCCGTCGACAAAGCGGGTCGCCGGCAGCAGATTGCGCGCCGCGATCAGCATGCCGGCGATGACCAGTTCTTTTACCGCGTTGGCATTGGCGCCGGGCGCGTTGAACACCGGCACGCCGCGCGCGCTCATCGCTTTGACCGGAATGTTGTTGGTGCCGGCGCCCGCACGCGCGATCGCCCGCACACGCGGCGCGATTTCCAGCGCGTGCATATCGTGGGAGCGCACCAGAATCGCGTCCGGATCCGCGATTTTCGCGCCGACCTCGTAACGGCCCGCAGGAAACCGCGCGAGTCCGACCGCGGCGATAGTATTGAGCGTCAGAACGCGCAGCGGCTCAGCCATGCCTGGTTTGGAACTCCCGCATGAACGCCACCAGGGCCTGCACGCCCGCGAGCGGCATCGCGTTATAAATCGACGCGCGCATGCCGCCGACCGAACGGTGGCCTTTCAACTCCACCATCCCGTGCTGCCGCGCTTCTTGCAGAAACTCGTCGTTAAGCCCCTCGTTGCGCAGCCTGAACGGCACGTTCATCAGCGAGCGGTCATCCTTATCCACCGGCGAATAGTAGAACTCCGTCTGGTCGAGGTAATCGTACAGTACATGCGCCTTCGCGCGATTGAGCTCTTCAATTTTTCGCAGCCCGCCGAGTTTCTTCAGCCACTGGAACACCAGCCCGGCGATGTAGACACTGTACGTCGCCGGCGTATTGAGCATCGAATCCGCGTCGGCCTGCGCCTTGTAATCGAGCACGCTCGGCGTCAGCGGCAATGTCTGCCCCAGGAGGTCTTCGCGCACAATCACGATCGTCAATCCCGCGGGCCCGATGTTTTTTTGCGCGCCGGCGTAGATCAGGCCGTATTTCGCGACGTCGACGGGGCGCGACAAAATGTGCGATGACATGTCGGCGACGAGCGGTACGCTACCGGTGTCCGGAATCCAGTTGAATTCGACGCCGCCGATGGTTTCGTTGGTGCAGACGTGCACGTAGGCGGCATTCGGATCCAGCGTCCACGCCGCCTGCTTCGGCGCGTAGGTAAAATTTTTGTCTTCCGAACTTGCGGTGATGTTGACGCCGCCGTAGCGCCGGGGCTTCCTTGATCGCCTTTTTCGACCATTCGCCGGTGTTCACATAGTCGGCGCTTTTTTTACCGCGCAGGAGGTTCATCGGTATGGCCGCGAATTGCAGCGTCGCGCCGCCTTGCAGGAACAGCACCCTGTAATTCGCGGGCACGCCGAGCAACTCGCGCAGATCGGCTTCGGCCGCCGCCGCGATACCGATGAATTCCTTGCCGCGGTGACTCATCTCCATCACCGAAGTGCCGCAGCCGTGCCAGTCGAGCATCTCGCGGCTTGCCTGCTCGAGCACCGGCTCGGGCAAAACCGCCGGTCCGGCGGCAAAGTTGTAGATACGTGCCATAAACTCAATCCTGCTTTATTTCGTCACCGTTTTCTTCGTCGTCGCGCTCGAGTATTTTCTCGAGGCCGGCAAGTTTCTCGCCGTCGCTGAGATTGATCAGGCGCACCCCCTGCGTAGCGCGGCCCATGTCGCGAATTTCCGAAATGCGCGTGCGGATCAGCACGCCGCCGGTCGTAATCAGCATGATCTCGTCGTCGTCGCCGACGATCTGCGCGGCGACCAGCTTGCCATTGCGTTGCGAAGCCTGAATCGCGATCATGCCCTGCGTGCCGCGGCCGTGCTTGGTGTAGTCCCCGATCGGCGTACGCTTGCCGTAACCGTTTTCGGTCGCGGTCAGCACCGACACTTTCTCGTTGTCCGCGGTCAAAAGCGATATGACGTGGCTGCCCTTCGCGAGCCGCATGCCGCGTACCCCTGCCGCATTGCGGCCCATTGCGCGTACTTCGGTTTCGCCAAATCGAACCGCCTTGCCGGCATCCGAAAACAGCATGACATCCTGCTTCGCGTCAGTCAGTGCAACGCCGATCAGAAAGTCCCCGTCGTCAAGATTGGCGGCGATGATGCCCGACGGCCGCGGCCGCGAGAATGCCGACAGCGCCGTCTTCTTGACCGTACCGTTGGCGGTCGCCATGAACACGAAATGCCCGTCGTCGAATTCCCTGACCGGCAACACGGCGGTGATTTTCTCGTGTTCGAGCAACGGCACCAGATTGATGATGGGCTTGCCGCGGCTGTTGCGGCTGCCCTGGGGCACGCTGTAGACCTTCAACCAGTAGACGCGGCCGCGATTCGAAAAGCACAGGATGTAATCGTGGGTATTGGCGATGAACAGCTTCTCGACGAAATCGTCTTCCTTGGTGGTCGTCGCCTGCTTGCCGCGGCCGCCGCGCTTCTGCGCGCGGTAATCGGCAACCGGCTGCGACTTCATGTATCCGCCATGCGACAGCGTCACCACCACTTCCTCGGAGGCGATGAGGTCCTCCATTGAAAGGTCCTGCGTGTTCTCGACGATCTCGCTGCGGCGCTCGTCGCCATACTGCTTCTTGATCTCGTTAAGTTCGCCGCTGATGATGCGCGTAATGCGCGCCGGCTTGGCGAGAATGTCGAGGAGATCGACGATCTTCTCCATCACGTCCTTGTACTCGGCGACGATCTTGTCCTGTTCCAGTCCGGTCAGACGTTGCAGCTGCATTTCAAGTATGCGCTGGGTCTGCGACTCCGACAGCCGGTAGCCGCCCTTCTTCTGAAATCCGAACTCGGGCGCGAGCCCGTCGGGACGCGCCGCAGCCGGATCGACCCTCGCGAGCATCTCCTCGACGAGTTTCGAACGCCACAGCCGGCCCATCAACTGTTCCTTGGCCTCGGCCGGCGTCTGCGCCGCCTTGATCAGCGCAATCACGTCGTCCACGTTGGAGAGCGCGACGGCCAGGCCTTCGAGGATATGCCCGCGTTCGCGCGCTTTCTTCAGCTCGAAAACGGTGCGCCGCGTGACGACTTCCCGCCGGTGGCGCAGGAACGCGTCGAGCATCTGCCGCAGGTTCAACACGCGCGGCTGGCCGTCGACCAGCGCCACCATGTTGACGCCAAAGCTGTCCTGCATCTGCGTTTCTTTGTAGAGATTATTAAGAATAATCTCCGCCACTTCGCCGCGTTTCAATTCGATCACCGCGCGCATGCCCGACTTGTCGGATTCGTCGCGGATTTCAGCGATGCCTTCGAGCCGCTTGTCGCGCACCAGCTGGCCGATCTTGATCAGCAGGTTGGCCTTGTTGACCTGGTACGGCAATTCGTCGATGACGATGGCCTGGCGATTGCCCTTCTCCATGTCCTCGATGTGGGCGCGCGCGCGTATCACCACGCGGCCGCGCCCGCTACGCAGCCCATCCTTGACGCCGGACGTACCGTAAATGATGCCGCGTGTCGGGAAATCCGGCGCCGGCACGATCTTGATCAGGTCTTCGATGCCGATCTCGGGATTCTCGAGCAGCGCCTGGCATGCATCGACGATTTCGCCAAGGTTATGCGGCGGAATATTGGTCGCCATGCCGACGGCGATGCCCGACGAGCCATTGATCAGCAGGTTGGGAATCTTCGACGGTAGAATCAGCGGCTCGTGTTCAGAACCGTCGTAATTGGGCCCGAAATCGACGGTTTCCTTGTCGATGTCCTCGAGCAATTCGCTCGCAATGCGCGCCATGCGAATCTCGGTGTAGCGCATCGCCGCCGCGTTGTCGCCGTCGACCGAGCCGAAGTTGCCCTGGCCGTCGATCAGCGGATAGCGCA
>JANNPG010000044.1:0-3451 GCA_031399805.1 Betaproteobacteria bacterium
TTGGCGGTTCAAGATTTTTTGGTCTAATGAAAGTACTGATTCCAGGCGCGCTGCGCTCGTACACAGAGAAGGGCGAAGTCGAAGCGAACGGCGCAACGCTCGCCGCGGTTCTCGTCGAGCTGGAACGCCAGTACTCCGGGATCCGTTTCCGCATCGTTGACGAGCAAGACCAGATACGGCGCCACATTCGCATTTTCCTTAACGGCGAGCAGGTGCGCGATCTCGCGCAACCGCTCGCCGCCAAGGATGAGCTTGTGATCGTCCAGGCCCTGAGCGGCGGTTAATGCTGAGCGCCGTTAATCCGGAAAAATCAAAACGGATGATGCAGGCAATGATGCCCATGGGCAAGATCGACATCGAAGAATTGAAGCAGGCACACGAGCAACGTTAAATCAAGGAGAGTCAGATGCGATACGTAGACGGATTTGTGGTACCCGTGCCGAAGAAAAAACTGGCTGCCTACCGCAGCATGGCGCGGACGGCGAGCAAAGTCTGGCGCGACCACGGCGCGCTCGAATATGTCGAGTGCGTGGCCGACGACGTGAAAGTGGGCAAGCGCACATCGTTCCCGCGCAGCGTCAAGCGCAAACCCGGCGAGACCGTGGTGTTCGCGTACATCGTGTACAAGTCGCGCGCGCAGCGCGATCGCGTCATGGCCAAGGTTATGCAAGACCCGCGGCTCGCGAAGATGATGGACCCGAAGGCGATGCCCTTCGACGCGAAGCGCATGATCTACGGCGGCTTCAAGGTGCTGGTCGACGCCTAGCACCGCGCATTAAGTCAAGGAGCAAACCATGTTAAGAAACAGCAAGGCTTACAGCGGCTTTTCGGTGGACGACATTCCAATGGCGAAGGAATTTTATTGCGCCGGCTGGGGCTGGAGATTACCCGCATACTCCCTTGACCGGGTATACCGCTTATGCCTGATTCCCTGATAACGCTCACCAAAATCCGCGAGCTCGATCTGTCGGCGGCGACGAGCCCCGGACAGTATCTGCATCTAAGCGCCGCCAGCGGACTGGTGTGCGCCGAGCCGTATCTCTACGTAGTCGCCGATGATGAGGTTCACCTCGGCGTGTTCCGCTCAACCGACGCGAATCCGGGCCATCTGATCAGGCTTTTTCCGGGGGAACTGCCGGCTTCCAGGAAGCAGCGCAAGGCGCGCAAGCCCGACCTGGAAACGTTGATGCTGCTGCCTGCCTTCGCCGGATACCCTTACGGCGCGCTGTTCGCGCTCGGCTCCGGCGCCAAGCGCAATCGCCGCCAAGGTACGCTGCTCGCGCTCGATGCGCAGGGCGCGGCAAGCGACACCCCGCGCGTCGTTGATCTTACGAATATGTTCGCCGCACTGGACGATCAATTCACCCCCCTCAATATCGAAGGCGGGATCGTCAGCGGCGACGAGTTGCGCCTGCTTCAGCGCGGCAACAAGAGCAATGGCCGCAATGCGCTAATTCGGTTTCATCTTTCCCCGCTGCTCGATGCGCTGGGGTCGCACGCCGGCGTGGCGCGCGTAGCGCCGTTGGCCGTACACCCGGTTGACCTCGGAAGCATAGCCGGGACCCCGCTATGTTTCACCGATGGCGCGGCTTTGCCGAATGGCGATATCGTGTTTAGCGCGATCGCCGAAGACACGGAAGACCACTACAACGACGGCCCGTGCGTGGGCGCCGCGATAGGAATACTGGACAAAGAGGGAAATCTGCGCTGCCTGCACCAACTCGATCAACCTCACAAGATCGAAGGAGTCGATGCAAGAGTGGAAGGCGCGGCCATCCGCCTGCTGCTGGTGACGGATGCCGATGACGCCAGTATTCCCGCCGGTCTTTTTTCAGCCGCTCTGGCGTCGGGGCTCGAGAAAAAATAATCCGTTCGCATTCCGCTGCCGACCTTCGCCTCGATCCCGCGCCGACAACCCGTCGCGCTGCGCACGTGGCGTGCCTTTCGATGAAGGCGTCAAGGACGCGCAGCCTCCACAGCCGCCGGCTCGTCCGGCAGCAGGAGCACGATCACGGACCTGATCGCGGCGATGCCGGCCAGGATCCACAGCGCCGCGGCAAACCCGATACTTTTCACCAACGGCCCGAGCAGCCACACGGCGAGCGAGCTGATGCCGAAGGCCACGGTGAGCCGCATGCCGGCCACGCGCGAGCGCAGCCGGTCATCGACGTAGCGCACGATCATGGCGTCCGTAAACGGGATGGAGCCGAAGATGAATATCATGACCGCGAGCAGCGCCACGAACAGCCACCAGTCCTGCGTGTGAGCAGCGAGGATCAACAGCGGTATCTGGGCCACCGACATCCATAGCTGCAGCGGCTTGAACGGCATGCTGTCGATCAGTCGGCCGACGACGATTTGGGAAAGCGACGCGATCGTGTAGACCAGCGCCAGCATGGCGCCCAGGACCGCCGGGTCTTCGATCACACCCTGAAAGCGTGCGGACAAGAGCTGTGCGTTGCCATTCGTCGTGAAGTTGAAAATCAGGCTGCTCGCGACCGCTGCCACCGTCATGACCGTGAACGCGCGCACCAGCATCGCGGGCGACAGCACCACCTTCGCCTTGCCGCCCTTGCGCTTCGACGGCGATTCGTCTTCGTGCGGGCACAGCATGGCGAACAGGATTCCGCACACGATCGCGATAATTCCGGGTATGGCAAATGCGGCGCGCCAGCCGATCCACTTGACCAGGAGGCCGGTCACGAGCGCCGCGACCGCGATGCCCAGATTGCCGGCGAGCCCATTGATGCCGATCACAGCACCCGGATTGGAGACGTGCTGCACCAGCATCGGGATGCCCACCGGATGGTAGATCGAGGCGAATGCGCCGAGCAGCGTCAGCGCTGCCGCGAGTTGCCAGGCATTCTGCGTAGCCGCAACCAGTAGCGCGGCACCGCCCATGCCGGCAAAGAATATGATCATCATGATGCGGCGGCCCCACAAGTCGCCGAGGCGGCCCGCGGGCAGCGCACCGAGACCGAACAGCACAAACGCGCCGACGCTGTACGGCATCAGATCGGTCCAGTTCGAAAGGCCGAATTCGACGGCAATCGTGGCGACCGCCGTGGCAAAGATCAGCAGGAACATGTGGTCGATGCCGTGGGCGATGTTCAGCAACAGGCTCACCGCACGGGGAAACCCGTCGGGGCGGGGGGCGGGTTGGGTCGAAGTAGTCATAGTGACAAGTGTGCTTGATTTACAATAGTCTGTCATTCGACGTTTTACGCCCAACCATCGAGATATGGACAAATGGCCCGCTGCCTCACTCGCCTGCGACCGCGCCAATCATTCCGGCATGCCGGTCACCGCGGTGGCGCTCGACCTGGGCTATGCAAGCCCCGGCGCTTTTTCCGCCATGTTCCGGCGCGCGCTGGGGATCGCCCACCGCGCGTTCACGGCACGCGGCGGGCTGGACATGCGCGCCATGACCGGCCCTTAATCCGCCCTCACC
>JANNPG010000148.1:0-8499 GCA_031399805.1 Betaproteobacteria bacterium
CGCGATCGGGCTCAACACGCGCTACATCATCCATCCGGAAGAAATACTCGCCGACAATTTTGTTTTGCTCGTGCGCGGCGAGCGCAAGGTACGCACGCCGCGGATAATCGAAGAACTGGAGCGGGTGCTGGCGGGAAAGTAAAGCTAAATGCCGCTCGTTGCTGTTTCTCGGTGCTTAACGTCCGCTTCACCGGCGCGCGCCGCTTTCGCACGCGTCCGAATGAAAGCAATAGATAAACCCCATGCTTGTCAAGCTGCAATCTTTCGCAATACCCCTGGATAAAGTTCCGCAATCTTGATCAGGGTCTTTGCAGCCGCGCTGGGTTCCCTACGCCCTTGCTCCCACTCCTGGAGCGTTCGGACGGAGACTCCAAGCAGTGCGGCGAACTGGGCTTGGGAAAGCCCGGACTTCTCGCGTGCACGAACGATAGGGAAAGACTCAACCGTGTAACGCCGACCAATGCGGCCAGCTTTGATATCACGAATGCCATCAAGTATCTCGCGACCGATATCGCGGGACTTTTCCCACTTGGCCAGTTGCTTTTCGGTCATCTTACGCATCGTCAATGTTCTCCTTCATTTGTTTCAGCAAGTGCGCGGGGATGTTTTCGCGCACATTCTTTCCGTAAATCGTCAGCATCCAGAGTTCACCGCGAGCGCTCCGAAGGTAATAAATAACCCGCAAGCCGCCGCGCTTGCCGCGACCCTCGGAACCCCAACGCAGCTTTCGCACGCCGCCCGAACCCGGAACGATGATGCCCGCCTCGGGCTGTTCGTTCAGATAATCCTGGAGTTTGGCGTACTCGTCGTCGTCGAGAAAGTGCGAAATCGCCTTCGTAAAATAAGGCGTTTCAATAAACTCGAACATTTGGCTATGCTACGGCAATGACGTATCAATGTCCAGCTTCGTGGATCGTGTAACGATGGGGTTTAACATCGCCCATCATCGGCCCGCGTAGGCGGGCGAAGCCCGCCGGAGCGGGTCCGGTGCATGGGCTGGTTCGGCACCGGCGTATCCACAAAGAGACAACGATGCGGGCGCAGTCACTGTGACTACGCTTTAGCGGCGATCATCTTCGGCTATTCGATTTTGACTCCAGCTGTACGGATCACCTTTGCCCATTTCTGCGAATCCTGCTTTATTAGCGCGCCAAATTGCTCCTTGGTGCCGGGGAACGCATCGATGCTCTGTGCAGCAAGCTGACTCTTCACTTCAGGCAAGCCGAGGACGCGAACGGTCTCCCGGTTTAGCCGCTCGATGATGACCGGCGGGGTTGCGGCTGGCGCATGCAGGCCAATCCATAGGGACGTTTCAAAGCCGCCGATACCGGATTCGGTAATGGTGGGAATTTCGGGCAGCGCAGCAAGGCGCTGACGCCCGATCGTCGCAAGGGCTTTCAGTTTTCCTGATTTGACGTGCGGAACTACGGTGGAGGCGGGTGTGAATTGCAACGTCACCCGGCCTGCGAGCACGTCCATAGTGGCCGGAGCGCTGCCTTTGTACGGAACATGCATGAGCTTCACGCCCGCCATCAGGCTGAACAGCTCGCCCCAGAGATGCGCGATAGTGCCGCTGCCGGAGGACGCATAGAAAATCTGCCCCGGGTTCGCGTTCACCGCGGCTATTAGCTCGCGCACGCTGTTCGGCCCCGCGGGATGCGCAACCAGAATGCCCGGCACCTCCGCGATCAGCGCGATCGGCGCCAGATCGGTGGAAAAATCGAACGACAGTTTGTACAGGCTGGCGCTGCTGGTGTCGGCCGAGGAGCTGAGAAGCAGCGTGTAGCCATCGGGCAGCGAGCGCACCACAACTTCGGCACCAATGCTGCTGCCCGCCCCAGGCCGGTTATCCACCAGGACCGGTTGCCCGAGTCCGTCGCCTAGCTTCGGTGCAACGATGCGCGCGACGACATCGCCAGCACTTCCCGGAGGAAACCCGACCACGAGCTTGACTGCTTTCTTCGGGTAGTCGCGCTGCGCAAGCACCGGATTGATCGCGCCGAGCGCGAGTACAGCGGTCAGATAGCGGATGACGAATTTCATGTGACCTCCCAGATGGCTAGTAGGCTGACAGTGCCCACGGTGCCGAACGTCCGCGTTTTGCCGCGCCGCATGCGCAGCGCAGCGAGCTGAAGGCGTCGGTCAACAACGCGCTGTTAGGTGGCCTAGCCATACTTGATTACCCAACCTTTCAGTCGGCTCAGCTCTTCAAACTTCGAGCGAGCGTTCGCCATGCGTCCGTAAAGCTCCACCTCAACTTGGCGTACTTCGCCCACGGGGAAAGAGAACAATGCTGAAAAGCCATCACCCTCAAAATCGCCCGAATGACCTGCAACACCAGGTCGGCTCAGCAGTCGCTCGAGCGCACCCGGAAGGTGGTTGCCGATTGCCTCCCAAATGTTTTGCCTGCGCAAGTAAGTCGCTCGCTTAAGGCGAATGCCCGGAAACACGGCCGCAAGTACGCGCTCTACGTCCTGGCTGTCACCCATCGATTGGCGATTCGGAGCTCTGATCGTGGCGCCCAGACCCAATTGGCCACCTAACGAATAGGATTTTATCCGCCGTGCGCGAGCATGGTGGATAAAATCGGTTGGACTGAACCGCTGGATTCAGGGCGATGCGGTTTGGGATTTGCAAGGTGCCGGTCGCTGGGCGCGGCGGCGAGTGATCTCAAAGGGGAGAACGGTTGCATGCGCATGGAATGCCCCGGCGGGGTGGAATGGCGAAGTCGATGCAGATTCGACTATGACAGATGGGCGTACGAGGGTCAACGCGTGAAGTTTAGGCGAGCGGTGTTGCGGCGGGGCGGGAGGCCGACGCGCGGGGGCGATGCCGGGGTCATGAATTGCAGTGGTCATGGTGGCGGCCGGGGTGGTGCCCGCGCGCGCGGTGATTGAATCGGTCCGATAACGCGCATGCGGCCGGCTTTGCAGTGAGGGCATTGGTGGATATCGAGATGGGCCACGCGCAACCAGAAGGTCTCGACGGACTCGGGCTCAGGCGGCTGGGGTGCCGATCGGTAATCGAGGGCGCTGCGCGCCTGTGCGAGTTTCTCGCGCTTGGCGCGGTTAGCGAGAACGCCGTAGTGGCGAATGCGCATGAAGCCGGTGGGCAGCACGTGCAGCAGGAAGCGGCGGATGAACTCGGCGGGTGCGAGCGCCATCACTTTGCGCCGGTTGCCGTGAGCGTAGTCTTTATAGCGGAAGCGGACTTCATCATCATCGAGGCTCACCAGTCGGTTATTGGAGATCGCCACGCGGTGGGTGTAGCGGCCGAGGTAGTCGAGGACTTGTTCGGGGCCGGCGAAGGGGCGCTTGGCGTAGACCACCCAGGGTTTCTGGTGCAGCGCATTGACGAGCGGGCGTTGCCCGTGCGGCTCGGCCAGCGTGGCGCATGAGCCGGCGAGCTTGAGCGTGCCGGCGTCAAACAGGCGCGTGAGGCCGGCGATGAACTTGCCGCGAAAGACTGGCGAGAGCGCTTTGACCGGGAAGAGAAACCCGCGTCGCGAAGTGATCCAGTGCCCGTCCGGGTGCAATGCGCCGCTGGCCACCAGGCAGTGCAAATGCAAATGCGGTGAGAGCGTCTGGCCCCAGGTGTGCAGCACGAGGGTGGCGGCGATGGCGCCGCCGAGCCAGCGCGGGTTCGCGCCGAACTCGGTGAGCGTGTCGGCCACGCTCTGGAAGAGCAGCGCATAGAGGATACGTGGATTGCCCTGCGCGAGTGCTTTGAGTTCATGCGGGAGCGTGAACACCAGATGGAAGTATGGTACCGGCAAAAGCTCGGCGCGCCGGGCGGTGAGCCAGCGTTCCTTGGCCCATGTCTGGCACTTCGGGCAGTGCCGGTTGCGGCAGGAGTGGTAGTGGTAGCGAAGTGCTGCGCAGGAGTCACAGCGTTCGACATGCCCGCCGAGTGCGTCGGTACGGCAATTCTCGATCGCACGCATCGCGCGGTACTGCACAGGCACGAGGCGGTGCGTTGCTTGATACGCCGCACCGTGACGTGCGAAAACGTCCGCCAGTTCTACCTTCCCTCTTGCCGCATCCGCTGTTTGTGGATGCGCGCTCACGGCGCGCTAGTGGCGCGCGGTGTCGGGCGGCTTGAGCAAGTCCAGTGGCGAGGCGGCCCCGGACAAGTGCTTCTGCGCAAGATGGAAGTAGCGCGCCGTGGTGGAGAGACTACCGTGTCCGAGCAGGCGCTGGATGGTGTGCACGTCGGTGCCGGCTTCGAGCAGATGGGTGGCAAAGGCATGGCGCAACGCATGGATGCCACCGACCTTGGTGATGCCGGCGCGGTCCTTGGCGGCGTGGAAGATGCGAGCAGCGCTCTTGGCCAGTATCGGCATCTGCGGATTACGCGCACGCGCAAACAGCCACAGCGTAGGACGATGCACGATCCAGTAACGACGCAACTCCTTAAGCAGCCCCGGGGAGAGCAGCGTGTAGCGGTCTTTGGCCCCCTTGCCTTGTTCCACCCGCAGCGTCATGCGATCGGAATCGATGTCGCCGATTTGCAGGTGGCACGCCTCCGAGAGCCTTAAGCCCGCGGCGTAGGTGGTCATCAGAAAGGCGCGGTGCTTGAGGTTCGCCGCATGCTCGAAGATCGCTGAGACTTCCTCGCGCGAGAGGATCTGCGGCAGGCGCTGGGGGACCCTGGGGCGCGGCAGCTTGAATTGCGCTTGCGGGCGCTTGAGCGTTACACGGTAGAGAAACTGCAATGCGCAGGCCACCACGTTGCAGCTGCTGTGCGCGAGCTGGCGCTCCTGCAAGAGGTGCAGCAGATAACTCTCGCACTCCGGCTCGGTGATCCGCTTGGGCGAGCGGCCGTAGAACTTCACAAAATTCGCAACCGCCTCGAGGTACGATTTCCGCGTCCGGTACGCGAGCCCCCGCAGCACCATGTCCGCTTCCATCTGCTTGCGCAATGCACTCATGTGTGTCTCCTGGTCGTTGACGCGGGAACATTCCCGCGCCACAACGCTGACACACCTGAGCGCCACGTGCGCTCTGCTTGCACAACCCCTGCGATTTGAATTACTTCACCGAATGGCGAAGCTTAAGACCACCACCGCGTAAGCGGTTTAGTTCAACCTATAATTAGTTGACAAAAATTAGATGACAGAAATTAGTTGCCAGAAATTATCTGCCAAAATTTAACAGGCGCCAAACAAGGGGCTGCCGCACGGATGCTACTCGGGTTGTATGCCCGCGTCCTTGATTTTCTTGCCCCACGCCGCGAGCTGTTCCGTCACGAACCGGTCGAGTTCGGCCGGGCTGCTGGGCGCCGGCTGCAAGCCAGAATCCGCCAGCCGCTGATTGATCGCCGGCTTGTTGATCGCCTTCACGATTTCAGTGTTCAGCCGGTTGATGACGGCCTTCGGCGTTCCCGCGGGAACGAACATGCCCGCCCATGGCACGGTGTTGAAACCCGGCACTGTTTCGCCGACCGCCGGCAGCTCGGGCATCACCTCGGACCGCTTGTCCGACATGAGCGCGATGGCGCGCAGCCGTCCTGATTTTACGTGTCCCTGGCTCGACGCGGCGTCAACGAACATGTATTGGACCTGCCCGGCGATCAAGTCCGTCATCGCGGGCGGCGTGCTCTTGTACGGGACCGGCAAAGCATCGAGCTTCGCGGCGCTGCCGAAGTACGCGCCGTTGACCTGGCCGGTGCTGTTGCCGAACGCATAGGAAATCTTGCCGGGGTTCGCTTTGACGTGGGCGATAAGCTCGGGGACGGTCTTGATGCCCGAATTCGGATTCACCACCAGGAAGAACACGTAGTAAATCATGCGCGAAACCGCGGCGAAGTCCTTCACCGGATCGTAGTTGAGTTTCTTGAACAAAAACGGATTCGCCGAATGCGGCGTGTTGGTGGAGAGGAACAGCGTGTAGCCGTCGGGATTGGCCTTTGCCGCCAGTTCTGCCGCGATCTGGCCCGAAGCGCCGGCCCGGTTGTCGATTACGAAGTTGGCGCCCATTGAGGTGCGCAGTTCTTCGGTCACGATACGCGCCAGGATGTCGGTGCCGGTGCCCGCCTCGAACGGCACAAGCACGCGGATCGGCTTGTCAGGGTAGTTCTGGGCGCCGGCGATTGCGCTCAGCGCGAGCAGTAAGGCGGGCAGACCCTGTCTTATGCAATTCATGTTTCCTCCTTGGCCCGTTATGAGCGCTGGCCACTGCCGTTTGAACACTGAAATCAGTTTTATAAGTGGAGCGACTGCGGGTTCACCACGCATTTCTTACGCCGCCAGTTTAGCCGCACGAAGCATTGCGGCATAGTCATTTGGCGCTGTACCGGCTCGCAAAGCGATTTTACGAGTTGGAATGAAATCTAATCGCTACGCCCGCGCGCGGCGACCGGCCAGATGGCGTCCACGACGCCGTTACGGATCACGTGATAGCGGTCGTAGAGATTGACCGTGGTATCGCAATGGCTGGGAATGAGTTCGATCTTGCTGCCGACTTTCAACGCAGATGCCGCCGCGCCTGTCACCAGGCTGTGCTCGTCACCGGCAAACTCCACCGGCGAACCATCGCTCTTCAACACCGGCGGGCCGCTGTCGCTGCTCGCGGCCTTCCAGCCGACGTCGAGCACGGCGCGATCGGCAAGCGGGCGGCTGACCACGCCGGCCAATACGGAAAGCGAATTCGCAAACGGAGTTCGCGCCGCCTTGGTGTTCCAGTCGATGCGCCGGTAAGTGCTGTCCATGAACACGTAACTTCCCGGCTGCAGTTCGGTGAGCCCGCCGAATTCCAGATCGATAGCGAAACTGCCGGTGCCGCCGCCGGTGAGTACTTCAACTGGAAACCCGCGATCCCTGAGCGCCTGCGCGCCTTGCAATAGCTTGTCGAGCGCCAATCGCACCGCGTCGCGCCGCGCGTCAAACGCGACCACCGATTGCAATTTGCCCTGATAGCCCTGCATCCCTTTGAGCCGCACGCCCTTCGCTCGGCTGACCGCTTCCGCAATGGCGAGCGCCTGTTCCGGCCCCGCGACGCCGCACCGCCCCTGCCCCACATCCATTTCGATCAGCACGTCGATGACCGTGCCGAGCGCGGTCGCCGCCGCCGACAGATCGGCTGCGTTGTCGGCGTTATCGACCACGACCGACACGCGCCCTTTCGCCGCAAGCCGCGCAAACCGCTGCGCCTTGTCGCGGCCGGCCACCGGCGTCGTGATATGAATGTCGTCCACGCCGCCAGCGGCCATCACCTCCGCTTCGCCCAGCTTGGAGCAGCAGATGCCGCGCGCGCCGTGCGCGATCTGCATCTTCGCGATCAGCGGCGACTTGTGCGATTTGGTGTGCGGGCGGTACGCGGCCTTGCCCGCGCCCACGCAATCCTGCATCGCGGCGAGATTGCGCTCGAGCAAAGCGGCGTCAATCAATAGCGCCGGCGTCGGCAGTTCAGAGACCGCTCGACCGATCATTTCTCTGTGCGTGTCAGAACTCATGCCTGGAACTCCCAAAACTTATTTGCCGCCGATGAACACAGATGAAAAGCTAAGCAGTACGATGCAATGGATAATTGTTTTTTGCATTGCTCGGCGCTTCCTTTGCTGAATGTGTTCTTGAATTTATCGGCGTTCATCGGCGTTTATCGGCGGCTAAAAACCGCTTTTCACTTTTTTCTGTGAATGCTCGTAAACGATGCGGCCATCGACAAATGTCATTTCCGCGTGGATGTCCTTCAATACGTCTTCATCCGCCGTCAGCGGATCGTGCGAAAGCACCGCAAGATCGGCGAGTTTACCGACTTCTATCGACCCCTTGCTGTCCTCCTCCCACGTGACGTGAGCGCCGTTGATGGTCGCCGCCCGCAGTGCCTGCTCGCGCGTAAGCGCCTGCGCGGACGCAATCGTCTCGCCGGTGTAGCGGTTTTTGCGATAGATGCTTTGCCATACCGGATAGAATAACGACGTCGGCACGTTGTCAGTCGCGAGCGCAACGCGCACGCCCGCGTCGATCAATGACTTAAGCGGTGATATCTCGTTTTCGCGCTCCGCACCGAGCTTCTGCTTCAACAGATGGCCTTCCTTGAAGACGTAGCGGTTGGTGTGCGACGTCACGACGAGGCCCAGCTCGCGCACCTTCGCAATCTGCGCCGGCGTGAGCGCGCTGATGTGGCCAAGTACCCAGCGCTGCTGCGTAATGTCGATCTCGCGGTTCACTTCATCGAACACGTCGAGCATATTCGGCCAGATGGCGATGACGCGTATCTTGTGCTTCGCGCATGCAAGGCAGAGCTCCTTCGCCCGCTCGCGCGGCAGGCCGGTCGCGAAATTGAATCCGGCCCACCCGGTGTACGGCCAGGTGCCGGAGCGCAATTCATCTTCGCGCGACGGCCCGATGTCCACGAAGACGCCGCTCACGCGCAGGAAGTCGTCGCCGAAGCCGCGGCCGGCAAGCCAGCTCGCCCACGCCTCGACCACCGGTTCAAATCTCGCAACCGGAGCGGTCGTCCAGTTCGGACTGATCACCAGTGTCGCGCGCATCGTCTG